>JANODW010000252.1:0-28578 GCA_031412875.1 Pirellula sp.
GCACCGCCGAGCAGACGTCGAGCTCAAATTGATCGAACTCCGCAATTTCCATCTTATCCAGCCCCTGCTCTAACAAGTCGCTTCGGGTGGTCAATCACCGGCCAATATCCCCGCCCCGCTTCGCAGCATCTTTCGAAGGCAAAAAAACGTTCAAGTACTATTGGGCGAAGTTGCCGAGTTCCATATCGCCGATCGCACCATTAGCCTCAAAGATGGAGAGATCGTCCCCTTTGATTATCTCGTGGTTGCAACCGGGTCGACGCACCATTACTTCGGTCGCGATTCGGACTGGGAACACCTAGCGCCCGGGCTCAAGACCATCGAGGATGCGACTGAAATTCGCCGTCGCATTCTCAGCGCATTCGAACAAGCCGAACGGACCGACGACTTGACCAAGCGGGCCGCACTGCTCACGTTTGTCGTTGTCGGTGGCGGTCCAACAGGAGTTGAAATGGCAGGCGCAATCTGCGAGCTTGCCCACCAGTCGATGAAGCATGATTTTCGATCGATTGATCCCGCCTCGGCTCGCGTGGTCTTGGTCGAAAACAGCAAAGTGATTTTGGAGAGGTATCATCTCTCGCTATCGGAAACCGCCACTCGCGATTTGAAGGGGCTTGGAGCCGAAGTTTGGAACGAAACGCGATTGATGGAAATCCATCCGGATCATGTGATGGTGAGTCAAGCGGGTGTTTTGAAAAGACTCGATACCAGCACCGTCATTTGGGCAGCGGGTGTGAAAGCATCCGAGCTCGGAAAAAAGCTCGCCGAGTCCTTAAGCAAACCCGAACTGCTGGATCGTTCGGGACGTATCACAGTCGACTCGCAATGCGCGCTGCCAGGCTACCCCAACGTCTTCGTAACCGGGGACATGGCCGCATTCAGCCAACCCGACGGCAAGACTTTGCCGGGAGTCGCCCCTGTCGCCGTGCAGCAAGGGGATTTTGTAGGGAAGCTCATCGCGCGTTCGTTGCGCAAAGGCAGGCACTCAGAACCGTTCCGATATTGGGACAAAGGCAACATGGCTACGATCGGCAGGTCGCGCGCCATCCTGGAGGCTGGCCGCATTCGGATGAGTGGAAAAATCGCTTGGCTGGGTTGGCTCTTTATTCATATCCTGTACTTGGCACGATTCGAAAATCGGATGCTGGTGCTGTTCCAGTGGTTCTGGAACTACATCACCCGCAATCGAACCGCTCGCTTGATTACGGGCGCCGAGGAACAGAATGTCGCGCACACGCCCGAAGCTATTTCACCTCGCTGAAGTCCGGTGTGTCGTCGTCGACTTCTGCCGCCGTACTTTCCGACTGAAACCCCCACTGCTGCAATCTCCTGAGCAGCCGAGCACGCGAGATGTTTAAAAGTTTTGCCGCAGAACTCTTGTTGTGCGGAAATTTGTCCATCGCTCGCAAAATCATCGTTTTCTCGACCTCTTCGAGGATGGCGTCAAGGTCGACGGATTCATCCACCTGCGTTTGTTCGATATGCGATACGCACGTTCGAATGTTCACCGGCAACTCTTTGTCGGTGAGCAGGCAATCATCGGCCTGCCTGCACGCGTGCGTTAGCGATTGTGCAAACTCCTCGATGCCACCCGGCCAAGAATAAGCCATCAACGCATCCAGAAATGAATTCGTAATCTCCCAAGATTTGTCAGCCGCTTCGGGTTGCGAAACAAACCAAGCGCTCACCAACGTCGGAAGATCCTCGAGCCGATCCACCAAGGCCGGCAAGTCCATCCGAAGAACTCCCACCCGGGCAAATAACTCCTCCCAACCTTTATTCTTTTGCAACAAATGGGAAACTTGCTCGGGGTCGCAGGTCCCCAGGCAAATGGTCCGACCATGCGACCGCAAAAAAGAAGCCAGCATTGCGACGCATTCGTCGGGCAAGCTTTCTAAATTGTCCAGCAACAGGCTCGACGGCGACCTGGCGTTGCCTTTGCTTTCATCGACCACCTCCAACATACTCGTGAGCAGACCGCTATCCATCAATGAGCAATCGATGCGGACCATCGAGTCTCCGACCGGGCCCCTTCCCTCCGAACGGAGTTTGCGTCTCTGAGTGTGTATCGACTGTGCTAACCACGATCGACCAGAACCCACCGGACCGAACACAATCAGGGAAACGGAGTTGGCAACCGCGAGCTGCATTTGCTCGAGCGCGCGATGGGTATTGGCGGATGTACCTTGCAAATACCACAGGTCATCCAAATAGTCATACTTGGCCCGGTTGGAGCGCATGATGCTCTGCGCAATAGCGGATGGCTCATCGAACACATCACTCAAGAGCATGTGCGAGGATGGGCAAAATGCACAAAGAATGCAGCCTTGATCCTCGAGCGGGATCAAACATCGAATCCAATGTTCAAACGGGGCGAGAGATGCTGTCTTGTCTCCATTGTCTTGGGACGAAGGATCGGCAGTTTGCCTCTCGGGCCAAAGATTCGGACGTCCCGACTCAGGAATCAATTTCAATTCTTTGCGAGTCCAATGGATAGGCAACGCAAAGAATGCAGAGAGAAGCCCGTCGGCGACTCCATCCGCAGGTACGCCAGCCTGGCACTTTAAACCCAAAAGGCTATCGGGCGATCGACCGATGAAGTCCCCCATAGCATCGTTTGCAAAGACAAGTGTGTCGTCTTCGGAAAGCACGCAGAAGGGGGTCGATGAACTCCCCAACAACCTCGCAATTTGACGTTTAGCAATGGAGCGGTTGGGGTCATCCATCGGGGACTCCTAGGTAAACGAAAAAACACTGCGTGGTCGGGAAACCAACGCAGTGTTGCGGGAATTCAATCGCGATTCTCGTCCGACGTTTAGAATACGTCAGTCAAGAAATGATGTCCCCAGTGGTATCGTTGTGCAGTTGGATAGTAATTGTACCACTTGCGATTGTAAACTGGGATCTGCATTTCGGCAGGATAGCGATGGTAGAGACTGTCGCTGCTGCGGAAGTACTCATTGCCATAAAAATTCTGTGGATAGTACACGTATGGGTAGTGATTGAATCGCTCGTAGTCGCGATTGCTAGCAGCACCACCCCATGCTCTCCCATATGCTTGAGCCTGAGGCTGTGCCTGCTGGGCTTGAGCGTCGTCATACGATGCGACACCAGCGACAAGTGCTAGTGCGGCGACCAAAAAGGCCTTGCGGACCATTATAAACCCCCCGGTTAAATCGAATATCCTTCGCTTCTGCGATCGTTCGTTACAATCGGCACGAAAGGCAACGCGAGTTGAGCTTTTTATTGATACAATCGGTCAGAGCGATAGAACTGTCGCCTTGGACGCGTTTGCGTTAAGGCGAGCGGCAGGCAGGATCATTACTACCGTAGGATGGGACCATTGTCCCGTCCGTTTGTTCGTTCGGGACAATGGTCCCAAACTACGGCTGGTATATTTCAGCCGGACGCTCGCGTTACAGTTCGCTGAGGGGCGCGTCGGCATCGCCGAATCGCTCGACGGAAACGCCCATGCGATTGGCCAGAGAAAGGTACAGACTGCAAAGCTTGCGTTCGCTGTCCGGCCTCTTTTCATAGTCCAAGACGCGACCCGTTTGCAACTGACCGCCTAAGCCACCGGCGGTCAACAATGGAACCTTCTGTGAATTATGCGCGCTGCCTGACCACATGTTATTGATAAAGAGGATGCAGGAGTGATCCAGTACGGTCCCATCCCCTTCTTGCATCGCGTCCAATTTGCTCGCCAAATAAGCGAACTGGCTACAGTAGTATCTGGAGATGCGTTCGAACTCGTCGGACTTGTCGTTATGAGAAGCGGAGTGGTGCGCGTTTCTCGCGTCCAAAAACGGATAAAACAAACCCGAGATGTCGCGACATAACAACAAGGTCGCGATGCGAGTTTTGTCCGTCTGAAATGCCAAGGCAACGATATCGCACATCAGCTTCATGTGCTCGCGAATATCCTCTGGCAAACCATTGTCGGGACGAGCCATTTTGGCCAGGGACTGTGGATTGTCCTGCACGCGCGCTTTTGCTTTGTCCTGGGCCGCGCGCTGCTGTTGGATCCCTTGCTCGACGTCGCGGACACTGGACAAGAACTCATCCAACTTGCGGCGGTCCCCCAAGCTGGCTTGCCGACGCAGGTCCGATGCATGTTCGCCGACACGATCTAGAACGCTCTGGTTGCGGCGCGCACCGCGATTCTCAAAGAGGCTATCGAATGCCAACGCGGGGTAAACTTCCATCGGCACCGGCGACGTCGCATTTTGCCATGAAATGTGCGAACTATAAGCCATCGAGAAGTTGGTTTCATGATAGCCAGTAACAGGTTGCTCGCAGCCCAGCACCAAACTCGACTGTATGGTTTCGCCTCCTATACGGTTGGCCAACAATTGATCAACACTCGTGCCCCCTCCCAGCTCGGCACCCTTCTTAAGAGATGCTCCCGATAAGATATTGCCGGTTTGGCCAGGATGGATTCCCACTCCCGTTGCGTTCTTATTAAACAACCCATTGATCACATTGACCTTGGACTTGATCGGCTCCAAAGGCGCAAGCGATTTGCCGAGTTCCATTCCAGATTCGTTCGGCTTGGCCCACCAGTGCTCAGGGTTCACTCCGCATGCCATGAATTGGACTCCAAACCGTTTTGGAAATTCCGGTGCATCATCCCCCGTGGCAATCTCTTGCCCCCACACCGGCAGCGACTGCAGCCAAGGCAAGGCCATCGATACTCCAGCCCCTTGCAACAGAATGCGCCTTGTCACTCGAACATTATTCGACATTGCCTGTCTCCTCATTTTGCAAGCCCCGTTTTTCTAAGAATTGAGGGCTCAATACAATCGTTTTTATCAACGTTCCAAATCGGTGATCGTCGGACTTTAAGTTTTTAAGCATCTCTTCTATAAGCAAATCGTCGGAGAGACGCAAGGTTCGACCCAATGCGAAGGCGAGCAGTTTTCGGCACAAGTTGTCATCAAAATCGGCGACCCGATTGCGAAGGATGTACTCGCGCAATCCATCCAACCCTTTCCCAGTCGAACCATCGGGAAAAACCGCAGAGTCATCGATCGGTTTATTGCCGAGATCGAGTTGCCGACGTTCGCCCACTGGCCCATAACTTTCAAAGGCCAATCCAATGGCATCGAATCGATCATGGCAAACGGCGCAATCCTCTAACTGCCGATGCCTTTCCAATGTCTGACGCAGACTAAGCTCCCCCAACTGCGATTCGTCCGAAGGCAATTCAGGAACACCCGGCGGGGGCGGAGGGATCTGCTCTCCCAACAAGCGTCGCACTACCCAATACCCTCGCTTGACAGGACTGGTTCGCAAACCCGGCGCATTCTGCGTCATGAACACCGCCATCGGCAACAGCCCGCCACGTTCTCCCTGCGAGATTCCCTGCGAGAAATCGGAAACCCTGACCCAACCGTCCGAGTCCACGCGTTGCTCGGTCAAGCCGTAGTGCTTGGCAAGCTCTGCATTGACGAAACCATGCTGTCCATCGATGCAACTGAGCACGGATCGATTCTGCTGGATCAAGTCCAATAGGAATCGAATCGGCTCTTGATACATGGCTTCTCGGAGCGAATCGGTAAACTGTGGGAAGCGGACTCGGTCGACGCTGTTGTGAACTTGGAATCGTTGGAAATCCAGCCACTGGGAACCGAACTCGACTGCCAAGCCGCGTACGCGGTCATCGCGCAGCATGCGCTCGACTTCGCTGGCCAGGACGTTGGGGTCTCGCAATTGATTGCTGCGAGCTTTCGCCATCAAACGTTCGTCCGGCATACCCGACCACAAAAAATAGCTCAGCCGATTGGCTAACTCGAGATTCGTGAGCGGCCGCCGATCCGGCGAACTCAACCCCAAGTCGGTGCGATAATAAAACTCGGGGGACATCAATATCCAAACGAATAAGTCTTGAATCGCTTCCTCGTGCGTGAGGTTTTCTGAGCTTCGTAAATGGGCATAGTATTTGCGAAGTTCGCGTTCATGCCCCACCTCAAACGCACCGCGAAAAGCGCGTTCTGCAATCTTCGTGATCGCCCCGATATGCGCCTGCTGTGCATCCAAACGCGCCTGCTCGACCCATCGGATTTGCCGGTTCATCGACGTAAAGAAATCGGATATGGCGTTGAGTTGATCCTTGCTTGCATTCAAGCGTTCCGCTTTCGCCAAATACAAAACGGAAAGCTGTTTGATATTCTGTTCCGTCACTGCGTCTCTGTTCTCGGGACGCGCAAAATCAAACTCGGCTTCGCGAAGGAAATGGTGATCGGTCCGCTCGAACCACAAGAATCCTTGGTATTGGCGGATAGGAGCATACGTTGCGAAATCGAGATCCTTCCAAAGTTGATCCAGTTCCAGCCGATCGCTGTCGCTCAAAATCAAATCGCACAACGGTTGATCGTCTCGAAAATAGCCCATCATGCTGTGAAAGCCAGCGCTCAGCAATCGTCCCTTCTCTTGCTTTTCTTTCGGCACTCCCAAGTAGTCTCGCCCGCGTTCGGATACAAAAAAAGCATCGGGAAACGAACGGCAGAAAACCTCCAGGTCCTCGTAGAAGCGATCTTTCGAATCTTCCTCCTCAGGAGATTTGAGAACTGCCGAAACGTCTGCCTCAAGTTTCTCTAGAACCAGCGATTGAAGCGTCGTGGGAACAAAGGTGCGACGGTGTTTGGCGGACTGCTCGTTCTTCCATAACACGAAAGCTTGAGCTCCATCGTGTATCCCTTTGAGACGCATGTTGAACTTGGGCTCCAACTCCCTCCTAACACGCAAGACAAAATCTCGCAACAATTCGCATTGGTGCCGCGCGGCCGCTTCGTCATGCATGGGTATCGCTTGCCAGCGCTGTCGAACCTCAGCCATCGGTCCTATCCGCTTACCCGGCTGACCATTCGCCACGGGCGGGCTGAGCGCTGCGACTACCTCCGACAGATACTTGGAACTAATTCGATATCGGTTTGCTATCTTCTCCAACGGCATCTGCTTCTCTGATTGGCCCGACGCAACCCATTTTGCAGCAAACAAATAGTCAGCCAAATCCGTCGGCTGCTTCTGATAAAAATCGACAATCCGCTGCACGCAGTACTTGTCGCGGTCGGTATCGGTAGTCACCGGATGGGACGCAAACGCAATGCCATTGGGCAACAACACCATATGGCTGGAAACATCGCGAGCTCCCCCCAGAACTTTATTGAGCAATGCCGGCGACATGGCTAACGATTCGCTCGAATTATCGAAGCCTGCTTCGTTGGCGGGGTCGACTGGGAATTCGCGAGCGGGCTTTAAATCGACACCAATCAGGTCCTTGAGCGAGTTATTGTATTCCGCATTGTTGAGACGTCGGACGGAAATGCTACCAGGGTCGCCAGCAAAGCGAAGTGCCTCTTCGCGCCGGAGTTTCGTCGCGATTTCGGAAAATTGCTTTCGCTCCGTATCCGACGGCGTGGTCGAGGATCCTTTGGGAGGCATGTTCCCCGACACTACCCGTCGCACCATTTCCTTCCAAATCGAATGTTTGTCCGAAATCGATTGCAATGTGTTCAACTTCGCAAGATCAAGCTTGCCGTCCGGGGCTTCGCCACTGTGGCACTCCAAGCAGTGCGATCGGAGAAACGGTCGCAGTTCCTTTTCGAAAACGTCTTCCCCGTATGCAGTGACTTGGACCAACAACGGTAGAACGGTGGCCAGCATCCAAATCGCAAATCGACTCGATCGATTCGGTCGTCGGCGATTTCCCCAAGGGCAAAAAGCATCTTTAAAGCAAAAAAGCATGCGACTGCATAAAACGGTGAGTGGGAGCGGCGGGGAATGCCAAATGAAGGCACTCCCGAATTTTAGCCTAACATCCCCATCAATACAGCGTGCAACCATCAAGAATTTGTGCGTTCGGGAAATTCTCGAAAAACACAACTTAGAAAATTCCACCGACCATGCGTAAAGCCCCAAATTCCCAATACGACACGCTTCAAGCAGCATTCAAGTCCTTGACTGATTGGCACTCGACGGGTGAGAATGAGCGGCGCGATCGATTCGACTTTCTTTCCAAACAAAACAACCAATCTTAGAACGTTTTCAATGCTCTTTGCACAAACCGGAACTGCCTCTATCCCCTCCTCCAAAAAAGCGGAAGCCGAGGTCGATCCTTACATGATCGCCCTATGGTGGATAGTTCCACTGGCTCTGTTCGCTCTTTGGGTTGCGTTCAAAGTCCGGTCCAACCATGCGAAAGCTCGGGCGAATCAACGATTGAACCAATCCGAACCTTCCAAGTCCAAAGAGCTCAAAAGAATGGCTCCAAGGCATATCGATGAGGATTCTCCGTCTACGGAAAACAGATCGTCTGCAACCGCAGCATCCACTGCCGTGACCAATGTAAACGATTCGACGGCAACTGCTTTGTCGCCCGATCTGGGATCCCGAGCCAATTATCAAAAGACGAGTGGACAGTCAAAAAAGAAAAAGGAAAAATCCAAAGGCCATCAGCCAACCCAACCGAAACCGCCGAAAGAATCGCCCCCAACCGCAGCGCCAACCAGCGACCCTATCGCCGCCGCAACCATGGCCGGCTCGCAACCGCCCAACGAGAATCAACCACCCCTGGAACCCAAGCCGAGCAGCGCAATCTTCGAACCGCTCCGCAATGCATCGCTCTCGCGTCGCAAATCCTCTCCAGAACAAACCAGGGACGACCGCGAAGACAGAGTCGACTCGATCTCGAAAGAAAACGACGCTTACAACCAAATTTTTGGCGGCAAGTTCGAGCGGATCATTCCCAAACAGAGTTTGCGTACGGTCGCAAACCGTTGGCCTGCCGAGGCGACTCAGCCTCCTAAAAAACCGGTGCCGGCTTCGGTGAGGACTCCATCCTCAAGCTCCGATGGCATCCCTGCTAACTCAAATCTCAACACTGGCAAGCCGGCTCCTAATCCTCTGGATTCCACCTCAAGTTCTGTCTCGGACTCTGCAGCCGCACCCTCGGCAACGCCTGCACCTGCCAAGGGCCTGAAGGGCTTTGTCTCCAAAGTCAAAAGCTTGCCAAATACTGAGAACGATTCCTAAAAATCGATTGGACGCATCCTAACGATTTACCGTACGCTCGAGCACAACCCATGCCTACGGACAATATTTTTCATTTGCCAACTAGGCCAATACAAATGAGGAATAACACAATCGCGGCAGCCACCGTCAAAACGATAAAGATCGAAACGGTTGCCAAGATCGAAACCAAAAAGGTCACCAATAGGCTCGATGGGCGAGCACCTTGTTTGGTCGTCACTTGTACCATCCCTCGAATCAATGTGATCGCATAAGCGGGCCCAACGAATATCGCAAACGGGATGAGCAAACCCCGATCTTCAACCGCCAATCCGATGCCGATCAGCAGCGTCATCAAAACGCATAGCCCTAACAGGACACTGAAGACGACGTCCCCGTGGTTGTTAGGAAACGCGATCGCTTCTTCTCGCAACGAAGGTCCCGTAACCGCAAACGGATTGGGAGTTGATTTGTCTTCGTAGCAAAGCCAGCAAGGCCCTTTTTCGGATTGCGAGCGCGCTCCGCAGTGAACGCATGCATGCGACGCGATAACGGGAGGCGCGGTCATGGTTGCACCTCGCTGGTTGCGCTTGAAAGCGGACCTGTTGTCAACGGAACGGGCTGCGAAAGGGATCCGGCAAAGCCAGCCATCGATCGCGCCGACCGAACGACTTGCCCCAGCACGATCCCTGTGCAACCCAACGAACACAACGCAATCGCTTGAGTCAGGATCGGGGTCGCGTGCTTGGCATCAAACCATTGCGAGTCGACAGACCCTACCAACAGCATGTAACACCCCATCGCGCCGAGCGACGCAAACCAAATCAGTCCGATTCGAAAGCGAATCGCAGCCAATGCCAGCACCAAAAACAATGCGGAGATCAAGGGACTAGACGGTCCGCGACTTAACCAAGCCAACAGCGTAACGAGCCCCAAGTCGATCGCAGTGGTCAAGTACTTGAGCCAGGACGGCATGAATCCTCCTCGCAAAGCCATGAACACCGACAACGATACAAACAGCCAAGCAATCGCCGCAAACGTGACTTGTCGATGGAACACGCGATCGGCGTTTTCGATGTCGACCAATGTCAAATAGTGCAAGAGCTGCACCGCATAAAACACCACCACCAAAATGCCTCGCAATACCGAGGCTCGCATCTCCCCCTCAAACTCTTGCCAGCGGCTGGCTATATGCCAAGCTTTGGCATCCCTCGATTTCGTAGCGATTCGATTGTCCACGGATAAACTCATCTTGTTTCAAATTGACTTTCTATGCGCTGATCCATATCCAGGAGGTTGGACGGGTTGGCTGTCTCGCCACCAGAGCAGAGCAAGCACCGCGATAAGGATGGCGGATGCCAACTGGTAGAGTGTCAAGTTTAGCAGAACGGGCGGCTCGGGGCGAAGCCACTCGGAGAGGAAACGATATCCAAAGTAAGCGACCAAATAGGCCTTGAGTTGATTGCCAACCAGCCATCGCCTGCGATCCATGACCAATAGCACGATCGCGGCCAAACTGTGGAATGCAACTTCGTAGAGCTGAGTCGGATGACGGCAGACACCCACATCATCGCGCGCCAACGGAAATGGTACACCCCAGGGCACGTTCGTTACGGTCCCATAGCAGCAGCCCGCCACAAAACACCCCACGCGTCCTATCGCGACCGCGATCGCGACCGGCAAGGCAAACGCATCCCCGGTGCGCGTTCGGATTCCTGCACACCATTTGGCAACTTCGACTGCAGCGTAGCCACCTACGATCCCTCCCAAAATAGTCTTGCCGTCAGCAAACCAGACCGTCCCCTGGTAAAAAGCTTCCCAACCCTGCTCCCCTAGGAACGGTATTTTTGCTCCTACCATCGCCCCTGCAAATGCAGAGCATCCGACAATCCAGCGTTGTTGGCGAGTCAATGCCAACTGCTTCTGCCGTCGCTGAAGCAATCGAAATGCAGCCGCTATCGAAACGATCAAGAGACAGGAGTAGGCAATACGCCAATACGCCGACACCATTATTTCGCCAACGGCGGCAGCGGAACATGCCCATTGCGATACAACACGTTGTAAGCGCAAAAAGGGATAATATGCCCAGTGGGAAGGATATGGTGCGTACAGCACTTCATCACGCGACGCACATCGAAGTTATAGGCATCGAGAAACGAAGTAATCGTGATGCGAAAAAGTTGCTCGCCACCGATTTGCTTTTGCAAAGCCCGCTCAAAAAACTGCTCCTTTACCAACACTTGGTTTGGCGACGTAGCGATGGATGCAAGCGGTGGTGCGCTGGGCTCACAGCATCCTTCGGGGCCGCAGCAGTTGTTGCGGGTCAAATACTGCTGAACAAGCCGTTTCCCCTCCTCGCGAGTAAAAGAAAGACCGTTGGCAAGCAAGTCCAGGTTGAGCTTGGCATCGATGAATCGGGTCAACGGGATCAATTCCCCTTGATGCCGAAAGGCCAATGACAGCACGTGGCAATTCGGATGCGCGCAAGGGAGCGGAAAAAAATCCTCTTCGCTATACAACCCTTCCGACTGGCTGCACAGAAGATCGATGCAGTCCGGGGTCGTCACTCGATTCTCCAGCTCCTCCGGCAAAAAATGCCTGCCACTGTACGTCGCGGGCTGAAGGCTCAAGCCGCTCACCCAAGGCCGCTCTTTTGCTAACTGGAGCAAGCCCCCGAGTTCGTTTTCGTTGACTCCTGCTTGCAAGGCGCATACCAGCGTCACGTGCAACCCGGCCCTGCCAATATTCTCCAAAGCCTGAAGCTTGATCTCTGCTAGAGGCTCGCCACGCAATGCCTCGTGCACGCGGTCCGAGACTCCATCCATCTGCAAATAAATTTCAATACGATCTTTGTGCTCAGCGAGCCGTGCCACCAAGGCGTTGTCTTTGGCCAACCGAATGCCATTCGTATTGAGCATGATATAGTCGATCGGTTGAGACAACGCATAAGCGATGATCTCTTCCAACTGAGGGTGAGTGGTGGGTTCGCCACCCGAGATTTGCAATACATCTGCCTTGCCCTCGGCTCGGACCAACGCGTCAATGCTCGCGATCGCTGATGCCACCGATTTATGCTGAAGCCCCGGGCGACTATTGGCATAGCAGAGCGGGCAAGTCAGATTGCAATTGTCGGTGATCTCCAACACGGCCACACAGGTATGCTGCTCATGCTCGGTGCACAATCCACAATCCAACGGGCAGCCACGCGACGCCTCTACGAACGTCTTCTTGGGGAGCTTGGGAGGCAACGCGAAATCGTAGCGATCGTACCATCGCCGATCGCTGCATACGAAATCTTCCCGAAGCCCATGCGATGGACAGCGCTTGCGAAAATAGACTCGCTTTCCTCTCGCGATGATCTTGGTCGGCACCACGCTCAAGCATTCCGGGCACAAACTCTGCGTCGTGCCTAGAAAAGTGTAATTCCTGGAGTCGAGCGAAGGCAGCATAATGTCGAGTCCTTCGCACCCGCTTAAGTCGCTGGGGATTTTCGAGCGATCACATATTGAACGAGTTCGTCAACCGAATCGACATCCAAAATATCATCGTCGATTTTGATAGAAAAACGCTTCTCCAACTCAAACGTCAGCTCCGCCATGGCCACTGAATCGATGCCGATCATGGCCAAGGAATCGTTCCCTTGCGGTGAACCTCCGCACACCTTCCGGAGGTAGTCGATGATCTGTGTTTTGGTGGATTGAATTTCAACGCTGTCCATGCCTGCGAGTCCTGGTGTTCCTAGTGTTCCTGGTGTTACTGGTGTTACTGTACGACGGAATTATTCTGGGTACCCACAGCCGTGGGACGGCTTTCCATGATTCGGCTCGGGCCAGCGGATTTTAAAGCATCGACGAGTTGCGATTCGGTAATAACATCTCTCAGCACAATGGGCCGCTCGGAATCACCTGCGGAATAGATCGCCAAGATGGGTATCGACGCGCTGTTGAGTTCCATCAGCTTCGCTTTGAGCTGCGGTGGGTAATTGGTGTAGTCCGCAATCATCGGCACAATTTTATCCGCCTCGATCAATTCTTTGACTCGCTTGGTCTCGATCGCAGTCCGCAAATTGTAATGGCAGTTTTGACACCAGTTCGCGGTGAAGTCAATCATGACCGTCTTGCCGTCGGCAACCAGCGAATCCAACTTTTCCTCGTTGTAGTCTTGCCACGCCAAGCGGTACTGAGAAGGCTGTAACGCATAAAACGAACCGAAGGTCCCTAGGACTGCAACCACGGTCGCAATCGACCAACTTCTAAGTTTGACGCTGGTCTCCGCCCACGCGGGCACACGACCCACCATCCAGCAGGCAAACCATACAAAGATAAGCGAAGAGAACATTCCTATTCTCTCGGTATCCAGGAAACCGCTCACCAAAATGACGACCGAAAGCAACATTGGAAACGCTAAAAACTCTTTGAACGTTTCCATCCAGGGACCCGGCTTGGGAAGAAAAGAGAGCATCGATGGTTGGGCAGCGACGGCCAAATACGGGAGCGCCATTCCCAAACCGACCCCTGCAAAAATGAGCAGTACTACCCAAGCAGGTTGCGTCAGAGCCACCACGAACACTCCGCCTAAAAAGGGCGCACTGCACGGGGTCGCCAATAGCGTCGTGATCAACCCTTTATAGAACGCGCCTTGATAGCCTTCGCGATTCGAAAGCTCTGTGCTCGTCTTGCTCATCGCAAATCCAGGGATCGGGATTTCCCAGACCCCAAGGAAACTGAGCGCCAACGAAAACATAAAGGCCGTAATCAATATTCGAAAATAGATCGAGCCGAACTGCTCTCCCCAACCAAACGCTTCGCCCGTGTAGGCCCTCACTGCGACGCTGAACAAACCGAGCCCCACAATCAGCGAAATGATCCCCGCTGCATAGGTCAACGTCAGCAACGAAGCGGTCCGACGACTGCCTCCCGCCTCCGTTACGAAACCCAACACCTTGAGCCCAATCACCGGCAACACGCACGGCATGAAGTTCAATATAAATCCGCCGACCATCGCCAAACAAAACTTCGAAAACAACTCCATCGGTGTGAGCGTCAACTGGACCTTGGCCCCGTCGATCCATTGCGAAAACTTCCCGACCGCTACGATTTCATTGAATGGAATTGCCGCAATCGCCGCGTTGCTCGGTTCCGCAATCGACTTAGGACCCACCGTTAGATCGACTTGGAAACGTATCCCACGCGGTTGATCGCAAGAGCCATCCGTGCAACCTTGATAACCCACTAGGCCTTGCAAGGAGTACCCTCCCTCGATGGCCTTTTCAGGAACCGTGAGCGGAATGCGCCACGAAACGTCCCCTTGATAGTAGTCCACTTCTTCACCGCCACCCAAGTTCTTGTGCGTCAGTTTGCTGTCGGTCAACGGCGACCCAGCCGTCAGACCGGCCTTGTTCGTCAACACCAGCAGCGTCCGCGAGTCAACGGCCGGATCCATCGGATCGTACTTGTAGATGTGAAAGCCCTTGTCCGGCTTGGCAGACAGAATCAAATTCAGTTGATCACCGGGCTTCACCGTCGACTTGTCGATGGAGATTGACCAAGCGACCGTGCTCTCAGGCTCGCGGAATGGGCCTTTGCCGGTGGCCGATTTTGCCGACGCATAAAAGCCTTTGAACTCCGCTTTGACCTCTTCGCCACGGACCGGGATACACGATTCCCTGCATACCTGCCCATCCACTTTGACTACCAACGGGGCAGGAGTCGCGGTGATCGGTACCGCGAATGTGACCGGTGCCGTCCAAGAAACCGCATCGTGATGCTGCTCGACCCGCAATCCCTCAAACCCAACTTCATTCGTAGACACCTCGAATGAGGAATCAGGCGAAAAAGGACCAGCCAATGTGATTCCGGGAGAAGCGAACGAAATGACCGTCGCAGACGGCCCCCCAGGTGGCTGCGTGGTCGAAAAAATATGGTGGCCATCTTCTAGTTTTACGGAAACGGTAACGCGCCCCCGCTGGCCTCCCTCTTCGGCTTCGTAGATGGCTGAAAAAGAATAAGGGGCACCGCTGGGAGCTCCCCCAAAATTCATCCCCAATCCACCAAAACTCTTGCTCTTGGCCCCTTTGGTTTTGCTCTCCTGTGCAATGGATAGCACAGGCATGCATAGAACCAGGAATAGGGCAGAAGCCAAGGCAGCGGAAAAACGAGGTATTCGCATATTTTGCTTTCAAAAGTGGACCCGGTATTTTACAAGCTCCGCCAAGCTGTGGTCAACGCTGATCCTGGGTTGACTTTGCTCATCCGACCTGCAAGGAAACCCGATCCGTCTTCATCCAAGAGATCGTTGAGTTGCCGCTGAAACACAATTCTACATCGCTCCCCGATTCGCGGGGCCGGTCCTGGTAGTTGCTCCGGTACAAGATGGTTTTCTTGCGTCCCGATTCCTCAATTTGCATGGATTCGTCTCGATTCCCCTCGATTTCAGGCTCCTCCTCCAGCGAAAAAGAGAGCGGCTGAAGCTCCGGATGGCATTCGCGAATCGCGATCGAAGCAGCCTCGATATGCGTTGGTATCGCGGGCAAATTGACGTTCCAAAAACCTCCGACCACCGCCTGGCGAACAAAAAGTTTCTTCAAAACAAATTCGGCTCGCCTCGCCGAAACAGCCCAGTCGCGGGCAATGTCCCGCCTCATGTATTGCGAAATCGCTATCGCCGGAACCCCCAATAAATTGGCTTCACGGGCCCCAGCCACCGTCCCGCTATAGAGTATATCGACCCCTAAGTTCCCTCCATGATTGACCCCCGATACGACCCAGTCCGGTCGGAGCCCCAGCCACATCAATCCAACTCGAACACAATCGGCAGGCGTTCCCGATACGGACCACTGTTGGCTAGCAATCGAAACGACGTCCAGCGACGACCCCGTTGTCACTCCATGGCTACAACAACTCCGGCCTTGATCCGGCGCGACGACATAGCATTCGTGCTCCGCTGACAACGTCTCCAAAAGGCACTGCAACCCAGGTGCGTCTATCCCATCATCGTTCGTCAAAAGGACTCTCAACTCTGTATCTCCAAATCCACGGTATCGAAAGCGTTCTTCACTGTTGTTATCGTAGACTCGCCGGTAAGTGGGTCCAGCAAATGGCTGTGGTGCAAAACCATGGTTGCCTCCGATGCAAAACGGCTATTGGGAAGCGGAACCGGCTGACGACATCGGCTCAACGAGCGATGGGTGAAGCCCCGAAATCCCTCCCCGATCTCGATTTGCAGCGATTGAAGACGCGATAGAACCCAAGCCCTGCACGATTGGATTGCGGCCCCACTCGGTTCCCCCGAGTTGCTTTGAACAAATGGTTGCACCGAAGTCCACTCCGCAATCGAACGGTGGACCATCAGACCGAACTTGTAGAACGCGCCTTGATCGACCGATCGATCGAGGGTTTGATCGTGTGGTGGCATCTTTGGAACCGTCAACCAAGGTACCTGAGCCAAGTGGTCCGTAAGCTCGCGCGCCCTTTGGCACCGCATCGCGTGGTCGCGAGACAAGCCTTCGTACTGGGGAACGATCGCAGCGGCTTGCAATTCCGAAAGCGCATACGCATCGTTTCCTCGTTCGCAAAAGATGGTCATTCGTTGCGCCAGTCTGGGATTGTTGGTGACGACCGCCCCACCTCTGCCGGCCGCAACGAGTTTGCTGCCTCCGAAACTAAACACGCCAACGTCCCCCCACGCGCCCGCAGGCTTGCCGTCCACCATTGCGCCGTGCGCTTGGCAAGCGTCCTCGATCACAACCAGTCCATGCCGTTTGGCCCAATCGCAAATGCTCGACATGGGTGCCAGTGTTCCGTGCAAGTGCGAAACGATCACAACCTTGGTCTTCGGCCCAACGGCCTGCTCCAACTGCTGGACGCTAGGAATCCAAGCGTTTTCAGCGACGTCGCAAAGGCAAGCTGTCGCACCTGCATCTTGGACCGCTCGAAAATTTCCCGGGAAATCATAGCCAGCCAACAGTACTTCTGCGTCCGGCGACAAATGCAAAGAACGGAGTGCAAGCTCCACTGCGAAAGTGCCAGAACAGCATAGCCGAACATGCGCGCAACCGAGTTGCTTCGCTAGGATCGACCGCAGGGCGTCCAAGCATGGACCGTCATACTTTCGCCAAGCACCTTCGGCAACCGCTCTGGCGATGGACGCTTGCACTGCGTGGGCGGTTGGGTGGATTTCTGCCATGGACGATTTCGGTTTCCCTTTGATCGGGATTATACCTTGAGGTCAAGCGAGCCGTTGGT
This sequence comes from Pirellula sp., assembly GCA_031412875.1. GTDB lineage: Bacteria > Planctomycetota > Planctomycetia > Pirellulales > Pirellulaceae > JBKCUI01. Next base: position 17,253 of record JANODW010000252.1, read on the forward strand.
CCGCGTCCATGTCGACCCATTTTTTCGCGAAGAGGAAATGGCCTCTGGCGAAGCGGGCTCGGCATTCAAACGATTTCGGTTTTGTTGAGCAAAACGACTCGAAGCGTTTTCCCATCGCGATTCGTTTCCATGGCCACTTGCATTGTGACCATTGGAATTCGAAATCCCAGAACCCGACGAATCGGTGCTGACTTCGACCTCAAACGCAGCTACCTTCATCCCCTGTTCGGCCATCCGATCCTTGAGGGTCTGCACATTATTGAGCAAAGCATCTCGGGCCGTCGTATTCTCGACTTCCAATTTCGCAAACACTTGACCAGCTTCCATCCTCATCGACATTTGCAAGGAGCCTAGCTCAGGAGGATGCAACCGCAGTCGAACTTGCCCGCCTCCATTGGCTAACTGCTCGACGCCACGAAGGACTCTTTGAACGAGCTTTGCTTCCTGGTAGGCAGAGATCTGCGTTCCAGAATTGCCCCGTACAGCTTCGGACCGATAGGAATCGCTGCGGCCAGGACCGTTCGCTTGGGTTGCCCCCGCCCCTCCCGAACTTCCAGTGTTTGTATCCAGACGCATGGAGGAGGGCGCATTTGTGGAACGCGCTTCGGCCAATGCTCGGGTTCCACTGCCGGATTCCGCACCCGTTCCGGTCATGGGTAACGAAACCGTTGGCACAGGAAGGAAGCTTCCAATGGGAGGCGAAATGCTCGGAGCCAACGGGGGCACGACGCTGGATGTTGACTGGGTTCCAGATTGCGAACTGGACGGCGTTTCTGGGTCTTCTATGCCGGGCCGGCTGATCGCATCCAATAGAGGGCTGTCTTCCGAAGCGTTGTTGCTGTCCCGCTCCGAGGGTTCCTTCTCCGAGGCTTGTTTCGCCAAACGTTCCGCGCGTTTGTTGCGGGGCAGGGCTTGGCCCGCATCGTTCGCATCGGAATGCTCGTCCACTGGCGTCAGATCGCTGATCTCAAACTTACCTTTCCCGCGCGCATCGCGAGGGCCCTTGATCGATTCCGCGTTGTCTGGTGTGTCTGTGTCGCGTTCGTCCTCGGTGGAGTCGGAAGACGCGCTGGGGTTTTGAACGCGATCCAAAACGTTCGCTTGCTCATCAACTTGGGAGAGCAAGTCCCCTCTGCTTTCTGACGCTTCGCCAGATAACGTTTCATCGAACAGATCCGCCGAGGCTGGTTGCACCGAATCCTTCGATGCGATAGGGATCACTTGCGATGTGTCCACTGGAGCTTCGACGGTGACGTTAACTCCTGCCTCGTTCGCTTGCAATGCGTTCGGTTTCAGTTGGTTGTCTGACGCGTCGACCTCTTTCGATTTGCGGAGCCCGGACGGGTCGACCTCTTTCGATTTTGAGGGTCCTAGATCATCGCTTGCCGCAACTGGATTGGGATCAAAGGAGTGTGTCTGGAGAGGCGGGACGATGCTGTTGGTGCTTTGCGTAGACGCCGCGTCGGTTGGGCGGTCTGCGTCTTCGTTCGACTCGTTCGGATCGCGGTCCAGCGGCTCTCCACGGTGTTGGGTTGCGCTCTCGGCGGTAGGAGAGTGCTGAGGCAGCGGAGTGGGCTCGGGCAATGCCGACTCGAATTGGCCGATGCTCAAAAGTTCGTCAAAGAATGAAAGTTGGCCAAGCTGAATCGAGTCAGAATGGGTACGGCGACGCAGGCTGGGCTGTACGGAATCGGTACCGACGCGTGCGATTGGAGTGTCGTTGGTCATCCGAGGTGTTTCCTATAACTATTTGGATTCGGGGGCCGTACCCGGCTTCTGCTCCCCTTTTCGAATTTCTCGGAGGATGGTTGCTAACATCTCGGCATCTGCAGGTTGCGAGTACTCGGCTAATATCTTCTTTTGTTTATCGGGTGCCATCGCCTGAATGATTGCTACAACATCCGACAACCCCTTATTTTCTTGCATTAATGTCAATTGTTTTTTGGCTTCTTCTGGAGGCAGGAGTTCCAGAAGATTTCGGATCCCATTCAAACTATCCATTTGGCTCCCCTTTTTCCGTTGCTCCATCATGGCTTCCCACTTCTCGCGACGGTCATCGAATTCCGCGGTGCGGTTTTCGAGCTGACGTTGCTGCTCTTCCAACTGCCTTCGAAAGGTTTCGATATTGCCGCTGCGGCTGTCGAGCTGAAGGATTGCATTGGTCTTGGCCGCGAGGATTTCGTCGTAGGTCGGTGTGGGGGTATCGCGTGCGCTGACCAGCGCTTGTTTTAGCCTCTCCGATTGCACGTCGATACCGTTTAGGAGTCCGATCACCTGCGCGATGGTATTGCGATTCACGTTCCCTTTGGAAACGGCAAGACCAAGGATGCACACTTGGGCCAATACTGTCGCTGCGCAGAACCACAAAAACAGGCCAATCAATTTCTTCATGATTATTTACCTTGCATTGCCTTGGACTTACCCAGCTTCCCTATCCTTTGACGCGTGCGCAGTGTCGCTAGCTTCCCGAATGGAGATCATCGCGTGCCGGATACTCGACCATTCATCGAGCCGTTCTTGCTGCTTGGCCAATGCCTGAACATCGGCTGCATGGGCCCGTTGGTCGCGGAGTTTTTCTAAAGATTTGACGGCTTTCTGGCATTCAACCAAAGCGAACTGCCGCCTTTGGAGTTCTTGATTTAGCTTGCCTTTATGGTCGGCGATCTGGGAGGACTGCGCGGCGAGAACTATTTGATAACGCTGGGCGTCGAGAATCTGATGGAGGTTGATTTCTCCCAAACTGGATTGCTTCCGAGCGTCGTTCATTTGACGGTTTTTTTCGTCGATCTCCAGTTGAGCTTGGTCCAGCTTGTCGATTGCGAGGTAGACATCTTGAACAGCTTTGGCGGCGACATCGCGTTCTTGCTCGCGGATTTTTAGCAATGTCGCGAGACGAAATTTGGGCATGATCGATTAGGCTGCCTTGGATCCTGGAATATTGTTTGAGAAACCATTCGCTGAGTTGGCGGGCTGATTGGGAGCGCCGGCTGCGGCATTTGCGATCGCGGCAAGTTTCGTGAGTTCGTCGACACTTTGCTGCCATGGGATCAACTGATGTTGCTCTTGAGCCAGTAGCGCTTCAATCGGGGCGCGGAGTTGGATGGCCCGATCGATCGCTGCATTGCTCCCTTTTTGATAAGCGCCGATGTTGATGAGGTCTTCGTTCTCTTTGTAGAGGGCCATCATCCCGCGAATCGTGTCGGCTGCTTGACGCATCTCGCGCGGGATCAATTGGGATTGCAAACGGCTCAAACTTGGGAGGACATCGATCGCGGGGTACCGTCCGCGGGCAGCAACGCTTCGAGAGAGATGGATGTGGCCATCGAGCAGACCTCGCAAGGCGTCGCTGATCGGTTCGTTCGTATCGTCCCCTTCGACGAGGACGGTGTAGAGCGCGGTGATGCTCCCCTTTTGATTGATGCCGGTGCGCTCGACCAGTTGTGGGAGCATCGCGAACACGCTTGGGGGATAACCGCGAGTGGTTGGAACTTCGCCTGCTGCCAAGCCGATTTCACGCTGGGCCATGGCAAAGCGAGTCACCGAATCCATCAGCAGCAGTACATTTTTTCCTTGATCACGCAGGGACTCCGCGATGGCTGTCGCGGTCTTGGCGGCCAAGATGCGTTTGGGAGCGGGCTGGTCGCTGGTCGCGACGACGGTCACGCATTTCTTGCGCCCTTCTGGGCCGAGATCGCGGTCGAGAAACTCGCGGACTTCTCGACCTCGCTCGCCGATCAAGGCGATGACGACGCAATCGGTCTGCGCGCCCCGTGCGAGCATCCCTAACAACGTGCTTTTGCCAACACCTGAGCCCGCAAAGATCCCAACGCGTTGCCCGAATCCAATGGTCAAGAAATCGTCGATAGCGCGGACCTGAGTCGGCAAAACCGTATCGATCGGAGGACGGTTCAAAGCGGGTACTGGGGCCGCGTCGCACGGCATTTTGATTCCAAAGGGCAGCGCGGGTCCGTCGTCCATCGGGGTCCCTGTCGCATCCAGCACGCGACCGATCAGCTCTGGACAAACATTCACGGAGCGGTAGGTCTGAAACAGTTCCACCGTATCGCCTTGGCCGACGCCGTCAAAATTATCCAGAGGAGCCAATATCGTCCGCCCCGAATCAAATCCTATCACTTCCGCTTGGACCGGCTCTTGATTCCTTCGCAGGATACGGACGAGCGCACCGACCGGAACAGGCAATCCATCCACCACCACCGTCGTGCCACGGATACTGCGAACGCGCCCATTGATTCCGTACGGCACGATGCGTTGCAAACACTGGTTCCAATGCTTGCTGCGCGGGATGTTCGGAAACGATTCGACCAAGTTCTGAACGCGTTCGGAGTTCGGCGTTCCGGCGGAACTCGGCGTGCGGGCGGGCGGCAGGACGGTCATCGGAGCTCTTCCACCAGACGTTTTAATTGAGTTTGCAGCGATCGATCGATGGTCGTGTCAGGTGTTTGGAGGATGACGCCGAATTTGCCAACCGTGACATCTTCGACCACCTGCAGTTCCACCGACGGTGAGATATCCTCGATCAATTCTGGGAGCGCTGACGAAAGCCGCTGGGCGTCTTCGGGATGGATGCGGATAGTGATTTGGCGTTGGCCTTGTATCATCCGAACGGAGTCTTCGATCCACGAGATCAAGATGCTGGGGTCCGATTCGATTTGTCGCGAGAGGATCTTTTCCGATATCCCGATCGCGAGCGTAATCGTTTCGTGTTGCCACTGCCTGAGCCATAACTGCGTAGCCGTTTCGAGCTCCTCGCACAGCGATTTCACGCTTTTGGCGGCTTCTGCAACTCGCGATTCCGCAATTTGGCCAGCCATTTGTTGTGCGAGCCGTTCGACGTGGTTTTCTCCTTGGCGAGTTCCCTCCTCCTTTGCTTGTGCATGCAGTCGCAAGCATTCGAGCTGACTATCTTGGATAATCTGTTGGGCTTGTTCGCGAACCTTCTCCAGGTATACCTTGGCCCGCGTCGCCACGTCTTCCCAATTGAAGACCTCGGTTTGTGCGGTGTTGGTCCCGGGGGGAAAGGACTTGGATTTTAAAACGTTTGCCATCGTCGTGATCTTGGAGTCCATTAAGCTGCGGCGGTAAAGGAGACGCTCGCCGTAACGGCGACCGTTCCCTGAGCGATCATCTTCCTAGCAGTTTCTACAATGAGCGATTGCGCTGCGTCGATCTCTCGAAGCTGAACCGGTCCTAAGTTCTTTAGCCGTTCGCGTAACCGCTTGGCATCTTTGGCGGGCATCAGGCGTTCGACGCGTGCCACAAAGGGTTTCGCCGCCCCGCTCAACGCCAACAGGACCGTTTGAGGTTGGCAAGCATGCAGCACGGCGACGAAATCGCGGTCGGAGTAGAGCAGGAGTTCTTCGAGGGGTTGGCCCTGGGCTTTTTCCGATTCAAACTTCGGTGCAACATTTTGTTTAAGATCGGGTTCCTCGGAAACGCCGGCTTTAGGGAGATTTTGGACGAAGGGTAGAATCATGGACTCGTCGAAGATGTCGTCCTGGGCTGCCCGTCCGACCGAATCCGCCTGGAGAGGTGCGAACGAGGTTGCGTCGGGCGCGGGCACGCGGGTGGCATCCCGCGCAGCGAACGGGGTTGGCATCGAGATGGGTTGCGAGCTGAGGGGATTGGCAAGCGACGGCCGTGGGATGGCGGTTGTCACGTTCCAACCCAGTTTGGCAGCTAGCACGGGATTGGACTGAGCGATCGCGCTGGTCCAATTGCTTTGCTGCGAGGAAGGCATGCTGGCGACGATCGCTTGCAGTTTGGCAAGCCCCTCGGCGTTGGCTTGTTTGGGCGCTTGGTACTGGCCGATTTTCCGTTCGAGCTCGGATTGGATGTCTCTCAAGATCGCTGCATCGGTGAGGTGCAAATGGGGGAGAGATGCCAAGGTGGCTGCTGCAACGGGGAGCGGCAGCGCTTGGGAAATGGCGGTCGCCAGTTCTACCGAGACTTGATTGAGCACCGTCGCGATGACGATGGGGCGTTCTCCTTGAAGGATTTCCGCTAAGGCTTCGGCCGGCATATGCTGCCATTGGCCATCCTGTCGCCCAAGGGAGGCAAACGAGGTGGCATAGTTTTCGTCGAATGGGGTCGGGGCGGAGTGGATTGCTTCGGAACTGATCTCCAATTGATCGTCGCTAGCGGTCCGGCGAGAAGCCAACAGAGCAGCCGCGGGGGACAGGGATGCTGCCGACAGGTCTCCGGTCGAAGACATCGACGCTTGAGACGGTGAACTGGGGGATCGGGAACTGGGGGATCGGGAAGAGGGGTGGTCCGAACGGGAACGGCCATTAGCCGCCTGGAGCAATCCCTGCATCGATTGGAACGCTGCTTCGCGTTCCTTTGGGGTTACGGTCCCCATTTGAACCATTGCCAACCGCACGCGTTTGCTTTGTTCGGGCGGCAGTTGAGCCAACAGGCCTCTAGATGTGCTGGCATCTAAGCTTTGGAGCACGATAGCTACGTGCCGAATTCGCTGATCGGATGCGTTGGACATAGGTTGGTTAGCTGGGCTGATACGGCAAAACAGGTACCCAAGCTGGACTTGTACGATTTTGGCCGAATCGCGTCCAGCCCGGAATTTCCTTGTATTAGGGGTTTCGAAACGGTATTCCCGGGCCGTATGCTATCCACGGATCGATCACTCTCATCAAATTGTTTGTCTTACCTGTCTTACCATGTCGAAAAATACGAAGATATCTGTTACCGAAGTTGAATTTGAGAAATTCCCCTTTATCTACCGTTCTCCCCTCAAATTTGGCGGTCGAGTCGTAAAGGACGTAACGGTTTTTCGAACAGCGTTGAGCATCGAGGACAAAACCAAAAAGAAGACCTCGCTTGGGATGGGCGAAATGACCATGGGGACCGCGTGGGCTTGGCCGAGCAAGGTCTTGACTCCCGAGCAGGTCCTACGGATCGTCATCGGCTTGGCAGAAAAAATCGCCCAGGCCGCAACCGGCTTGGACCCCGCTTGCCACCCGATCGTTTTGTCGACCCAATTGAAATCGGTCGCAAAGCAATTGGCCGTCGATTTGGCCACCGCGATGAAACTCACCGAGCCGATTCCCGATTTGGCGATCGCTCTGGCCATGTCCCCTACCGATATCGCTTTGCATGACGCCTTCGGTCGGCTTCACAATGCCAATTGCTTTAACTTGCTCACCCCCGAGTATCTCGGTTCGGACTTGTCCCCATGGCTGGGCGAAGAGTTTATCGGAAAGCACTTCCATGAATCGGTGCTGGCCAAGGCTTCGTCGACTTTGAATCTATACCATCTGGTGGGTTCGCTCGACCCGTTGTCAGCCGCGGACTTGAATCGGAAAGTCGGGGATGGACTTCCCGAAACGCTCGAGGAATGGATCAACAAACAACAGCTCTCGCACTTGAAAGTCAAGATCACAGGTCAAGACCTCGATGCAGACGTCGGACGCGTTTTCGAAATCGATCGGATCGCGATGCGCTGTGCCCCGACGCGAAACTGGTCCTACTCCATCGATTTTAACGAGGCCTGCGAGAACGAGGATTATGTGATCGACTTCCTCGAACGTCTCGACCGATTGTCCAAGGACTCGACTCAAAAATTGCACTACATCGAACAGCCCATGCAGCGCGATCTACGGGCCCGAAAAGAAGTCACCATGCACCGGGTCAGTCGGCTCAAACCCGTCGTGATCGACGAATCGCTCACGGACTTGGATGCGTTGGTCTTCGCTAAACAGCAAGGGTATTCCGGCATAGCAATCAAGGCTTGCAAAGGGATTAGCGATTCCTTGTTATTCTCAGCCGCCGCAAAACATTATGGCATGAAGATCTATGTTCAAGATTTAACGTGCGTCGGCGCATCGTTTCTCACGTCCGCCGCGCTCGCATCGAGAATCGTTGGAGTGACTTCGGTCGAGGGGAACGGGCGGCAGTACTGCCCAGCGGGCAACAAGGACTGGGAATCGTTGTACCGACCCATGTTTCATATCCTAGGCGGGGTCGTTCCAACGGAATTGCTAGAAGGCAAAGGATTAGGTTTCGCATGGCCAAGGAACATGCTTTCCAAAAAATACGCCAGCTTGTCGACGTAAAGCGTCCAGCGAAGTGGGTGAGAGGGGTGGGGTGAGAGGGTTTGCAGGGGTGTGGCAGGGATGGCGCTACTTTCGAGGAGCGAAAGGCGACTATCGTATATCTACGGGCTTGATGCTGTATTACAATCGTTTCTAAACTTCGTTCGGCGTTTACTTTGATATTGGACGAGCCCTTGAGTACGCAAAACACCCCACCGCTGTCCCTAAAAGATAGAGATCTTAAAAAGGATAACGCGGCTTCTTTAGACGATCGTGTCCGCTCATTAAAGATCGCCAAAGAAGATCGCCTCGACAGCCAGCCATCCCGCGGACGCTTGCCGTGGATTCTCTCCCTGGTCTTAGCCGTCGGCATCGTTTGGTTAGCGTATCGAGACGATCAACTCATGGCCTCCCTCGGCTTCTCGCGACCGGTCGGAAGCGAACCTGTCCAACCAGCCAACAGCACAAGCGGAACGGCGAAAGCAAACACTGCCCCCTCTCCATCCGGCAGCACCACAGCAAGCACCTCCGCCAACCCGTCCACTACAAAAGCGGCATCGAGCCCGTCGGCTTCTGCATCCGCGAGCGGCGAGAGTTCGCCGAAACAAGGGGCCGCCAACCCCATCGCATTGGAATCGCGAGGGTATGTCATTGCCAAACATCAAGTGCTGGTTAGCCCGCAGGTAAGCGGCCGGATCATTAGCCTCAATATCGAAGAAGGTCGCCGTGTCACCAAGGGAGACATACTCGCCGAAGTCGAACGGACAGAGTACCAAGCCGATGCGGAACAGATGCGGGGAGTGCTGATGCGAAACAAAGCAGAACTCGCAGAACTAGAGACGGGTGCGAGGCCTCAAGAGATCGCCGGAGCCACTGCCGACCTTCAAGAACAAGAAGAGGTCGTATCGCAATTAGAGTCTCAATTCAAACGTCTCAAAGAAGCCCTCAAAACAAATGCGGTATCCATCACCGAATTCGAACAGTCGCAAAGCAGCTTCTTGAGCACCCGCAAACGGATAGAAAAATTGCGTCAGTCTCTGGACATGATGAAAGAAGGACCCCGCAAAGAACGTATCGAAATGGCCCGCGCCGCCGTGATCCAAGCGGAAGCCAATTTAGCAAAATCGCTTTGGCGACTAGACAACTGCACCCTGCGGGCACCCATTTCCGGCACCATCTTAAAGAAGAACGCCGAAGAAGGAAATCTAGTGAATCCCGTTGCCTTCAGCGGCTCGACCAGCGTCTGCGATATCGCGGATTTGTCTGACCTAGAAATCGATTTGAACATCCAGGAACGGGATGTATCCAAAGTGTTTGTCAACCAAGAATGCGAAGTTCGATCCGAAGCCTTTCCCAAACGCGTATACAAAGGCACCGTGTCGCGACTGATGCCGATCGCAGATCGAGCCAAAGGGGCTGTTCCAGTGCGAGTCGCTGTCCGCGTCCCTGAAGAAGAAGAAGGGGTCTATCTCAAACCGGAAATGAGCGCGATTGTCGTTTTCTTTTCGGGCTCGCCCAAGTGACGGCACCGAAACTCGCTTCCTTTTTTTTCGATGGTTTTCGATACGTATAGTATTCCCACTCACAACCAAAGGTGTCCTCGAGTGACCGATCAACCCATTGTTCGTGTATCGAACGTCTCGCGTTACTTCAAGCGGGGGACCGAACGAGTCAATGTTCTCAATAACTTGGACCTCAACGTACCCGAAGGGCAATTCCTGGCGTTGATGGGACCTAGCGGATCCGGAAAAACAACGCTCCTCAATCTGATCGCCGGCTTGGACACCCCCAGCGAAGGAGAGATCTGGGTAGGCGACCGCTGCGTTTCCAAGATGACCGAAGCGCAACTGGCGCGATGGCGAAATGAGCATGTCGGATTCGTCTTTCAGTTCTATCACCTCTTGCCCGTCCTCTCCGCGTATGAGAACGTGGAACTCCCCCTCTTGCTTCTGCCCCTCAGCGCAAAGAAGCGACGCGAGCAGGTGATGACGGCCCTCGAACTGGTCGGGTTGAATGACCGGAATTCGCACTTGCCCAGCCAACTCTCCGGCGGGCAACAACAGCGTGTCGGGATCGCTCGGGCGATCGTTACCGATCCGACTTTGATCGTGGCGGACGAACCCACCGGAGACTTGGACGCCAAGTCGGCGCATGAGATCCTCGATTTGCTCAACGTCCTACAGCGATCGCTCAACAAAACCATCTTGATGGTAACCCACGATCTCCGGGCCGCCCGCCGAGCCGATCGTATCCAACACCTCGACAAAGGTCGATTGGTGGACCAACCTGACGAAGAACTCTACGAAGCGGGTTAGGAGCCTAATCAAAATGAAATTCTTAATGTTGATCTTTAAAAATCTGAAACGCAATCTACTGCGGTCGATACTGACCAGCGCGGGCGTGATGGTTCTCGTCTTTGTCATCACGCTGATTTGGTCCATTCTCGGCTTCCTCGATGTGGCAACTTCCGAAAAGACTAGCAACTTCAAAGGGATCGTCACCGAGAAATGGAGCATCCCCAGCCAGATGCCATTTTCCTATGCGACCACCCTTGAGAATGGTGCTGCCCGCGAAGACTCCGACGTCAAGCCGATCGATTCAATGACTTGGCAGTTCTTTATCGGTTCCACGGAAAAAGGGAAAGCGTTTAGCTTGAGCACGTTCGTTTTTGCCTTCTGCATGGAGCCGAAAAAACTCCTGACCATGATGGACGAACTCGACTCGCTCGCACCCGGCCCGAAAGCGGAGTTGGAAAAAGCCGTCCAAGCGATGGAGCAAAATCGCCAAGGGATCATCATCGGACAAAAACGACTTGCCGCGCTCGACAAACGGGTCGGCGATCGGATCAAGATTTTTGGAGTCAACTATCGCGACCTCGAACTCGAATGCGAAATCGTCGGAACGTTTCCGCTCGGACGCTACGACAATAATTCCTGCATCCACCGCGACTATCTCAATGCATCGCTCGATGCCTACAAGGCAAGCAAAGGAAAACCTCATCCGCTTGCGAACAAGACGATGAACCTGGTTTGGGTCAAAGTTCCCAACAAAGAAACGTTCACCAAAGTGAGCGGCCAAATCGACAATTCCCCCATGTTCTCCGCACCGCCGGTGAAGATCGAAACCGCGTCCTCGGGGGTCGCGAATTTCCTGGCTGCCTACAAAGACTTGCTCACGATCCTCCGCTGGGTACTCGCTCCCTCCATCATCGCGACGCTCGCTGTTGTCATCTCCAACGCGATCAGCATCAGCGTTCG
>JANODW010000253.1:0-4157 GCA_031412875.1 Pirellula sp.
CTCCGTTGCTTGAAGTTGCCCTGCGACAAACTTTTTCACCCATTCTTTGTTTGCGTCGTACCAATCGCGTCGGACGGCGTAGACGTCTGCGATGGAACGGCTCATTTGGGCTGTGCTGTTAACGACGTGGGCTCCGGCTACCGTCCCTTCCGCACCGGTTCCCACCTCGGTCAGGCCGGTGCAAAGGCCCACCATGTCGGGTGTGATGACGCAGCACGCATCGATCGTGGCATCCTTGCGAAACGTTTCCGCGGGACCCTAGGGGCCAGTAATGTCTTTTGTCCAAACTATCGTCACATCCGACTTCTTAAGATTCGCGGCCCCCAGCGAGTCGTAGAGAAGTCCAACGTGCGGGCCTCCTTGTTGGCAGGCAATGCGTTTCCCTTTAAGATCGTTAAGATTCTTGACTGTTTTTCTAGCAACAATATGGTCGCCTGCACTCCACGACAACTGCATGATAATCACGGGCTTGGTTTTCGCATTTGCACCGAGCACTTCGCTGGCCAAACCCATCATGTGCATGGTGCCTCTCAGGAATGGCGATTTCCCCTGCACGTAGTTTCGGACTTGCCCCACGAAGTCGTCCCCATTGACCAATTGCACGTCGAGTCCAGCTTGTTGGAATATAGACGACGGTTTGGTTTTGAGATCACCGTTTGCCAAGAAGGTCGCAACGTCACCTCCCCACAAAATGTAAGGAACTTCGATGGGTCCGGCATTTGCTACCGGCCCGGCTTTTACCGGCCCTAACAGGTCCGTGAAACGCTCTTGCGCGGACAGAGTCGTTGCAAAGAGCAGGAAGCCGAGGAGCGAAAAGAATCCAAGCCGGTGTGATTGAAGTCGCATCATAGTAATTGTGTTGTTGATATAGGACAAGCGATGGCCAATGCGGCAAAGGTATAGCAGTGCTTTTGAATTTGCCGGTTTGTTTAGTATATCCTATGGGGCGGGTGGCACGCTTGCCAAGCTTATTTGCCATCCCTCAATCGGTTTGGCCCCGTCGTCGGATTGCTACCGAATGCCTTGTAGTTCAAGTAGGCGAATTTCTTCTTCCATGAGGGCGCGGTCTTTGTCGGAAATATTTGGATCGGGCAACAACGATCGCCGAGTGCAATTGATCAAGGCCTGCAATGTCTGGTAGCGTCGCGTCTGTTTGATCGCGGGCGACATGAAATCGCGTATGATGCTTTTTAGGTCCTCTTGATCTTTTGGCGGGATGGCTTTGAATTGGCTGCGGAGGGCAGCAAAACCTGCCGACGAAAAATCCTGTTCTAGCCCTTCGGTGTCTAGCCAGTGAACGAGTTCGTCGTTTTCTATTTTCGTCGGCTTGAGCATCCATCGGATAAATTCTTTTCGGTCTTCCCCAATCGGATCCAAGATAGGAATGATCAAATCCCCGACGCGTCCCGGGCGACGGATATCAGGGGATAGCAAGTGGATTCTGGCGGTCATCAATAGCCAAATCACTTTGCCTCGCAGTTTGGGGTCGCTCATCATCCCCTGTATCTTGCCAGTAAGCCGCCGTTCGGTTTCATGGGCTCCCTCGCCTACCCCTCCGAATTGCGTATCCGCTTCGTCCACGAAGATGACGACCTTTTCCAACGCCTCGAGGACTCGCCTCAGCCTTTCAAAGATGACGTCGGTCTGCCCAAACCATTGGCTCCGGATATTCTTCAAAACCAAAACAGGCATATCGAGTTCTGCCGCCACTGCCTCAAAGATAAATGTCTTGCCTCCGCCGATTGGGCCAGCGATGGCTGCGCCAGGCAAAGCGCGATCGTCTGGAAGTTTCATTCGAGGAATCAAATAGACGTTCAAAAACTCTTTCAGCTTCGAAAATCCGATCACATCTTTGAGCGACTGCGATGGTTTCTTAAATTCAATCACGTCCTCGCCCAACTGCGACTGGATAAACTGCTCGACTTGCAAAGTGGTGTCTTGACGTTCGATCGGCTTCTGAGCATAGTCAGCGGCAAGCAACAACTGTCGCATCGCATGCAAGCTCAAACCGGCGGTGGCTTCGGCGACCGTATCCGCGGACTGTTGCACCGTGCGACCGACCGAAAGCGATCCATGCCATTGGATGAAATGCTTGCGTGAATTCAAGTCGGGGGCAGCCACGTCGATCGAAACGACTTGTGGCATACGGGCTATCCGAGGGTGGATCAGGCTGCGAGACTCGGCGAGCAGCAACACGGTATCCTTGCCGCCAAAAAAGGTCGGGTCTCCAAACCAATCGGTGACGATTGCAATACGGCGCACCTGCGCGTCGTTCATCCGAGCGACATCGCCGTCTCCGGCCGGCAGCAACATGTCCGCCCCCTCAATCAGTATCAAAAGATTTTCTTTGAGGCACGTTCGTGAGCATATGGTCAATTGCCGCAAGAACTCCAATGCTTGAGTCGCATTCCCAATCGCATCGCGCAGGTACTGATCAAATTCTCGCCGCCGAAGATCAAACTTGCTTCCATCGTTGAGGACTTCTCGCATGGCAATGGCATCGACCGAAATGCCGTTTTTCCAAGCCGCCCATGCCTCTCGCAATCTCACTTTGTCTTCTTCGGATACTCGCACGGGACCATTGAGCTCATACACAACTTGGATCAATCCGGAAATCTGTGTCTTGGTCTGAATGAAGGAAAGCAACGGGACATACTGTTTTCCGTCGAAATAAAGATCGTAAATATTGCCAGAGATCACGATCGATCGAGCTTGACCCGAATTGATGATGCGTGCAAGGTGCCCAAAAAAAGAATACGAAGTCGTGGGCAGATCGCCCGAAGGTACTTGAACGGCAACAGTACTCATGGTTCTCAGAAGGCCTTTGGCTTTAGGGCAATTTCGTATGGATTTGCAATGGAAAAAGTTGCTATAGAGTGCTTGGAAGCGGTTTGTGATTGTAGACGATCGGCTATGCTTTTGGGGCAACCCCAGGACGGCTGCCACGAGATATTCGAGACACCCATATGCAGATCTTTGTTCAAATCCATTCCGTTCCCGACAAACGCTTGCCGCAGTCCTTCGAACGCTTGGCAGACCAATTGGCCACCATTCCCGGAATGTTCTTTGAAATGGACGGTTCATTCGTATGGGTAGACCATCATCCTGCCCAGCTCTATCAGATGGACGGGATGGTCTACGATCGCGCCGACAAGATCGAGTACGTCGAGATCAAAGGTGCATGCAGCGTCCGACAATGGCAGACCCTCTGCCAAGCCCTCTGCGGGCAAGCCATTGAGACAGCCGCCAACTACAGCCTCATCGATACGGTTTTACGGGTCCATCGGGTTTCTGAAGGCGATTGGACAACCGCAAGCCGTATTGCATCGGAATTGGGATAATGCAGTTGTACGCCAACCCAGGCAAGCCCAATACACGTCCTCTTTCTGCGTCTCCCAGCCATTGCGGGTGAGCTTGGCTAGCATTTGAAGTGGGCGAAAGGATCGGATTTTTCGCTACGGTTTACCTAAACCGATTCAATTTCAGACGCCGTCAGTTCCGATACTAGCTGCACAACCCGATTTCATACGATCGACTGGAACCTCCGATACGATCGTGAAAAGCCTTAGTGGAACGGTGGAAGATATTATTATGTCCGTGTTGCAAAGAACGATTCGAATGTTTGTGTTGGCGGCTTTTGCCGTCGCAGGTCAAGCCGGTTTAGCTCAGGAGGGATACCATCCCTTTTCCGAGCCCATGGCATTTGACCCTGATTGGCAATTCTTTGCACCTGTGCAGCTGCAAGATTTGCAGGACCTGACCGCGCGGCAACGTGCGAATACCGGGTACTACTTGACCTACGATCGGTTGAACATCGGTCTGAACCGACCGGATACTGAAACGGCGAGCAATAAGATCGACTTCACTTGGGGAAATCGATTCGATTTTGGCTGGATGAATAGCAAGGAATCCGGCTGGATGTTTTCGGCAATGAACGTGAGTGGACCAAATGTCTACAATCAGTTCGAGCAGCAACGGCTCAACCAGTTTATTCCGGTAGCAACCAACAATGGTATCCTGCCGATTGCGTTTCAAAACGACTTTCCAGATGAACGCAAGTACATCATTCAAGACAGCGTGAACGTGGGTTCCTTTGCATCCTTCGAAGCGAACAAAGTGTGGCGAATGGAACCTTATCGGTACGGCGGAATCCTAGA
>JANODW010000254.1:0-9008 GCA_031412875.1 Pirellula sp.
CCGGAAACGGGAGGGGTGGTGCATGGGGCCGCCTATTTGTGCAGTCCCTACACAATGCAGCAACTGGATATCTTCGAGGGGGTTGCAACTGATTGCTATCGCCGCGCCCTGGTTCGCGTCACCACCAAGTCGGGAGAAGAACTGGATTGCGTCGTTTACGTTGGAGAATCTTTCTTGGAGGAAGATGATCGTCCGAGCGATCGCTACTTGAATGCCATTCTCACCGGGGCAGCGGAACATGGGTTGCCACCGGAGGTTATCGAATCCATCGCACAGCTTGCCCGCGCACATGGCCCGCGCCCAGATCGATACTAGAGCTTGGGTTGCAATCGACTAAAGGGTTTCAGGCAATTGGCAAGCGCCGTTGCTGCATCGATATAGTACGAGGTTCTCCCCAACGGCTAGCTTGCGATCGGCGACCCATTCGGCGACGACGGACCCGGCAAGCGAATTTTCTCCATTGGCTCGCTCAAGCGAAAGCACGATCAAGGACCGGGATCGCAGCTCTGCAAATGCATGTTCCCTCGCGCGCTCCATCTCGTGCGTGTCGCGAGCCAAGTACACCCACTGTGTTTGCGGGCCCACAAAGCAATCCAAAGCAAAAAGCATTTGCGTGGCCGAACCCGGCGAATGGTGCATTAAAGATGCTGCGTGCGCAAGCGTATCCTGCGCCAAACGGAACATCGAATCGGAGCCGGTCAGTTGGGCCAATCTCACCAGGGCAGTGGCGGCCATGGAGTTGCCGCTCGGTACGCTCCCGTCATGCTGGTCCTTGAATCGAGAGATCAAGGCTTCCGCATCGGAGGCAGTAAAGAAAAACCCACCCCTTTCGTCTTGAAACTGCGCGACCATGACATCCACCAAGCCGCATGAACGCTCGATATGCAGGGGGTTTCCTGTGCATTCGAACAACGTTACCAATGCGTTGGCCAGGTAACTGTAGTCATCCAGAAACGCATCTATCTCCTTTTTGCCTCGGTGCCACGCGTGGAACAAACGCCCATTCTCATGGGTCATCGCATTCTGAATAAACTCAGCAGCAGACTCGGCAGCGCGAATATATTTTGGAATCGAAAACACGGCACCCGCCATCGCCATCGCCGAAATCATCAATGCGTTCCAAGAGCAAAGCACTTTGTCGTCCAGACCGGGCAAGCTGCGTTCATTCCGGACTGCGAGCAATTTCTTCCTGCACTGACCTAATTCGCGCGACAAGGAGTCCAGCGGCAGCCCCAGTCGACCGGCCATCGTAGCCAGTGGCTCGGGGTGATGCAGGATATTCTTCCCCTCGAAATTCCCTCCAAAAGTCACACCATAGCATTCGCAAAAAAGATTCCCTTGTTCCATTCCAAGATGTTCGAGAATCTCTTCGCGGGACCAAACGTAGAACTTGCCTTCCTCCCCCTCGCTATCCGCATCGCGAGTGCAATAGAACCCTCCTTGGGGGTCCGTCAAGTCCTCGAGAACATAGTCGAGCGTCTGGCAAACCACTTCGCGATACCGTTCGTTTCGAGTCAATAGAAACGCATCGGTGTATGCGCTTGCTAAAAGCGCATTGTCATAGAGCATTTTTTCAAAGTGGGGAACAAGCCATTTGTCGTCAACGCTATATCTGGCAAAGCCACCTCCCAAATGGTCGTAGATCCCCCCATCGGCCATGCAGTCGAGCGTCTTGGTGATGATTTTGAGACGTTGATCATGCGTGCCGCTGTGAGAGCGGGTCTGCAGGTGGATGAGCAATCGAATATCCATGGCATGCGGAAACTTGGGTGCTCCTCCAAACCCACCCCATTGTGCATCGAAAACTTGGGCCAGCCATCGGTCTGCATTCCAAAGCAATGTTTCTTCGCGAGGGATGGGCGATTCCGACGGACTGTCGCTGGGCCCGCGTTCCGGTTTTGGATTTTGCAGGTGACGAGTGATCTCTTCGCTCTGGCTAAGCAAACTGTCTCTTTGGTTTTGCCAAGCGTCGACGATTGTCCGTAAGACGTCTAGGAACCCAGGTCGCCCCCAACGCCGCTCGGGCGGCCAATAGGTCCCAGCATAGAATGGCTTTCTGTCCGGTGTTAAGAAAACGCTCATCGGCCAACCGCCCGCCCCAGTCAACATCTGAACCGTTTGCATATAAATGTGGTCCAGATCCGGCCGCTGCTCACGGTCGACCTTGATCGCTACAAAATGCTCGTTTAGAAAGGCTGCGACGGTTGGGTTTTCAAAACTCTCATGCTCCATGACATGGCACCAATGGCACGCCGCATAGCCGATAGAGAGAAAGATGGGTTTGGAATCTTGGACTGCTTTGCCAAGTGCCTCACTGCCCCACGGGTACCATTGGACAGGATTGTTCTGATGTTGCAACAAATACGGACTGGTAGAGCCCACGAGCTGGTTCGGCATTCGCGACTGGATTTTTCGAAAGTTGGTTGCGGCGGACAATAGAAAGGCTTAGGCTTCCATCTTATACGTTTCCTCTGTCTTGTCGAAGTGTGCTCTGACCATGCACACCCAAGTTAGCAGTCCAATGATCTCTTTTAGAAAGTTGCCATGCTAGCGGAGGCTATAGGTGATCGAAAGCACGTTTTGATGCTGTGCCAGTTGATTGTGGGCATAAGTTGCTATGGTGTCTGGCTCACTCTCGTATTCTTAGGGACCGATTCTTCACAACTAGACAGCGGCCAAGTGCGCACGGCCGTTGCATTGGGTGTTGGATTTGGTCAGTTGGCCATGACGGGTATGTGGATGGCATTTGCCCGCAGCAGTTCTAGTTTGTCCTTCGGCCTACTCACAATCGTTTTGGAAACCTTGGCGGTCGTTTTTTTCTCCTCGGTCAGCGCACGCTTCATCCCTCCAAGTTTCTACATTGTTGTTTCGTTGGCATGTGCTGCCCAATTCCTGCTGATATGGGGAACAACCAAAACGGCGCAAAAGGTTTTTGGTGTCTCATTGGCATGCAGCTTCCAAGCGATCCATCCCGCTCGGCCGCATCTCCAATTTGGAACTCGACACTTGTTTGTTTCCATGGCGGTCGTCGCGGGTTTGGCAAGTTTTGTCCAGTTGAAACGTACTGAGTTGGGTTCGCTGTCCAGACCCCTGGTATTCATTGGATTGTGCGTTGGGTATTACACCGTGCTCTGTTGGCCGTGGGTCATCGCCTGTTTTAGCAGCCGATTCTGGAGATTCAGTGCAATGGCGATCCTCGTTTCTGTGGCGATTGTCTTGTCGCAAAGAAGCGTTTTCTCATATGCCTTGCATAGCGGTCCAGAGTCGTGGCTCTTTTTCTTGTGCCTCGATTCGTCTTTCCTAACCAGCGTGATTGTGCACGCATTGGTTGCCCGGCATTTCGGCTACCGCCTTCATTGATTGTTTTCCGAACTCCGGACGATGGTTGCTGAATTGCCTCGCCAAGTTATTGTCCGATGGCGCTGCTCGCAATTCAAAAAAACCGGAAAACACGTCGGCCAGCCGGGCGGAAAGCCCGAATAGAATCTAAGCGAATGGCTCGTTACAATAACCTCTCGTGTATTGTCAAAGCATCGCGATGCAATCCGTTCCTTCGCACTTCCAGAAAACCTCCAATGACATCCTTTCGACACATTGACTACGCATGGTTCCTGTGGGCATTGTTTTGTGCCGCCTGCTTTTCAAACGCATGCGGCCAATCGGCTCAGGCACAGCAGGCATCGGGCGACTCTGCCGTTGCCGTTGCCTTTCGGAGTTGGCTCGATGCCGAATGCAAACGGCATCCCGTATTCTCGACCCAGCAGGGCAATCGCGAGTTCGATGGACAGATGGACGATTTATCCCTCAAGGCCAGGACAGAGGACCATGGACGGGATGTGTCGCAACTCCAAGCGCTAGGAAAGATAGACCGTTCCAAACTTTCTCGCGATGCCCAAATCGATCTAGAGATTTGGGAGAGCTTTTTGCGCTACCGCATCTGGCAATTCAACAACAGCGATGACTTTGCCAACGACCCTCGCGTTTATCTCCTGTATTGCTCCGATAGCGTTTTCGGTTTGTTCACGCAATCGACTTTGCCACGACACCGCAATGTTGAAAACGCAGTGAGCCGCATTTCGTATATCCCCAAAGTGATCGAAGCAGCCAAAGAGTCTCTCAAGAACCCACCCAAGGTCCTTACCGAAGTGGCCATCAAGAGAACCGATGGGGCGATCTCCTTTTATGAAAAAGACATTTTTGCTTTGGCAGAAGAGTCGCCGCAGATCAGTTCGCTGGCGGCGCCGTCGTGCAAGGCGGCCGAGGCGCTTCGTGAATACAAGCGATTCCTAGAAGACGTCGTGTTGCCTCGGTCGGACGGGGAATGGCGGATCGGCGAAAAGAAGTTCTCCGAAAAACTGGCGATGGAATTGGATGCCGGCTTGACGGCCAAAGAAGTGATAGAAACGGCTGAGTCCGAAGCAAACCGCGTTGAGTTGGAAATGTACTACGTCGCCAAACAGCTTTGGAGCTCTGTTGTCCGCGATAAGACGTTGCCTCCTGACGACGCAATGGGCCGTCGCGATACGATCCGAATGGTCTTGTCGGAGTTGGGAAAAGACCATGGTGTTGCAGAGACATTGCTGGCCGATACTCGCAGTACGGTGGACAAAATCAAATCGTTTATCCGCAACAAGAAGATCTTGACGCTGCCCGAACCGGACCAATGCTCCATTATCGAGATGCCTGAATTCCAGCGAGGATTCTCGGCCGCCTATCTCAATCAAGCGCCTCCGCTGGATGCGAAAGCAAAGAGCCTCTATGCGATTTCTCCGCCACCCTCGGATTGGCCCAGCGAACGCCAAGAAGCGTTTTTTCAAGAATACAATCGGTCCATGCTGCAGGTGCTGACCATTCATGAAGCCTATCCAGGACACTACGTGCAATTGGACTATGGAAATCGCGTCGACTCGCTGGTTCGGAAAGTCTTAGCCTCAGGCGTCTTTGCAGAAGGGTGGGCTGTGTACACCGAGCAAATGATGCTCGACGAAGGCTATAGCGAGGGGGATTTGTCGCTGCGGCTACACCAACTCAAATTTTATATGCGCGCCGTTCTAAACGCGATTCTCGATTATCGAATGCACTGCTCGTCCATGTCCGATAGCGAAGCCCTGTCGCTGCTAGTAGACCGCGGCTTCCAAACCTCGGGCGAAGCGACAGGCAAGATCCAACGGGCAAAGCAAAGCTCCTGTCAATTGTCCACGTATTTCGTCGGACGAACTGCCTTCTACCGGCTGCGCCAGAACGTCCAGCGAGCGCGCGGAGATCGATTTCAACTGGGAGCTTTCCACGAAGAAGTGCTTTTGAAAGGGACCTTGCCGGTTAAGTACTTGCACGAGCTAGTCAAGTGAGGTTCGGTTGTAGCAGTGATCCCAAATGCGTCCACGTTTCCGTGAAGGCAGTTTGTCGGGCTGGAGTGCAAAAATTGTGCATGAAATTAGCTTTACCACTACCTTGAGGTAGAGTTCGCATATACGAAGCAGCCCCCAGCCTTGTTTTGCTACGCCCTGCGATGAATGCACCAGAAAAGTTGCCCGAGATGCAAGTGGAAAATCGTCTCCTCAACGCGAACTCTAAACGGACGATCGCTTCGAAATCATCGACGGACCCAACCCATTTCTTAACGAGGGAGGATTTGGAAAAGATGATTGAAATCATCTTCGAAAACGACTCGCCCGGTCGACGGCCCGCCGCCATCGCATCCCACAAAAGCGAAAGCCCGATCGCAATCGACTAACGGGAGCGATGGGTTACAATGAAACGATCCGTTTCCTTTGATCCCACCTCCATCCAAAGATATCCCTCCGATGCGATTGCTGATTTCCTTTCTAACCCTTGCGGTACTTTTTTCTGAGCAAGCCCAATGTGAAAACTGGCCGCAATGGCGCGGCTCGAAGTCTGACGGCATTTCATCGGAAAAGAACATTCCAACGGCCTGGAGCGATAGCCAGAACATCGCGTGGCGAACGCCCATGCCAGGGCAAGCCGGCGCGACTCCTTGCGTTTGGGGAGACCGGATCTATTTGACCAGCGCAGAGCGAAGCGATCTTGTTTTGCTTTGCGTCAGCACCGTCGACGGCAAAGTACTTTGGAAGAAAACCGTAGGGACCGGGAACAAAGATGCCAGAGCAGGGGAAGGGAACTCAGCTTCGCCATCTCCCTCTACCGACGGCCAGTATGTATGGGTGTTCTTTGGCACCGGCGCGTTGGCTTGCTACAGCAAAGACGGGGACGAGATCTGGAAGACTGACGTCGGCTCTAGCTTTGGAAAATTGGACATCCAATTCGGGATGACATCGACCCCCGTCCTCGATGGCGATGGTCTGTATCTGCAACTCATTCACGGGCGTATGGACCCACGAGACCAAACGCGCACCGGCAAAGTGATCAAGATAGATAAACGATCCGGCAAGACGATTTGGGAAGTCGATCGCGTGACCAACGCCCAGTTCGAGTGCAAACATTCCTATGCATCCCCGTTTATGTACGATGATTCCAAAACCAAATTTTTAGTCGTGCATGGAGCCGATTGCACGACAGGTCATGATCCGAGCACAGGCAACGAGATCTGGAGATTCGGTATGCTCAACGGCCCCACCAAACTGAATCCCAAGTCAAACGACTCCACCTTTCGATTCGTGGCATCTCCCTGTTTGGATACCAAGTCGGGCACAATCCTCATCCCCACCGCCAAAGAAGGTCCGCTGGTTGCAGTCAAAGCGAGCGAATTGCGAGGGGATAGTTCCGAAAAGGCTTCTGCAGTTGCATGGAATCTCCCCCGAACCCCAGACGTATCCATTCCTTTGGTGGTCGATGGCCTCGCGTATATATTGCACAAAGATGGCAAGCTGCAATGTGTCGAGTTGGCTTCAGGCAATGAAATCTACATGAACCGAACGTATACTGGGCAACACCGCTCTAGCCCGACCTATGCGGACGGGCATATCTATTACGGATCCAACGACGGGCACTTTACGGTTGTGAAAGCGGGCCGCGACTTCAGCATTGTGAGTACGATTGCGATGGAAGAAGCCATAACCGCGTCGGCAGTGGTCTCCAATGGGACGTTGTACATCCGTTCGTACGAAGCCCTTTACGCGATCAAAAACCAGCCCGCCAAGTAAGGCAGCCCGCCAGGGAAGACTCAGTGAACCAACAATTAGGCGAGCGGCAGGCTGGAACATCCCAGCCGTAGTTTGGGACCATTGTCCCGAACGAACAAATGTCCCGAACGAACAAACGGACGGGACATAGGTCCGATCCTACGGTAGTGATGATCCTGCCGTTCGCCTTAGTCGCCAAGGATTTCGTACTTGGGAATTTGGTCCAGTGCGATCCCCATATCTTCGAAGAAGTTGGGATAGGTTTTTTCAGTGCATTTCGGATCCAAGATTCGAACGCCGGGAACTCGCAAACCCACCAGTGACAAACTCATTGCCATGCGATGGTCCCGATACGTCTTTAAGTCCACGCCGACGAGCGGCTTGGGATGGATCGTTAGGCCATCATCGTGCTCCTCGACTGCGGCGCCCAAGCGTCGCAGTTCGCAAGCCAGATCGCCGATGCGATCGGTTTCTTTATGTCGATTGTGTGCGACTCCGCGAACGCGTGTCGGGCCGTCGGCAAACACGGCAATAGCGGCCAGCGTTTGGACGGTATCGCTGATCGCGTTCATGTCGATGTCGATTCCCTTGGTCGCTCGTCCGCTAACTTGGATGAAATCTTCGCCGCTGGAGACTTGGCAACCCATCTTCTCAAGGACTCGCACGAACTGAACGTCTCCCTGCAAGGCATTCATACTCAGCCCATCGATCCGAATGGACCCGCCGGTGATGGCGGCGATGCCAAGGAAATACGAGGCGGCCGACGCGTCGGGCTCGATGCTATAGTTGCAAGCCATGTACCGCTGGGGAGAATCGACGGTGTACTCGATTCCATTACCGGCGTGGTGCTTTTGCATCTCGATGCCAAAAGACTTCATCACCGCGAGGGTCATTTCCACGTACGGTTTCGAAACCAAATCGCCAAGCACCCGGATCGAGACGGGAGACTGGGCGTACGGCGAAGCCATCATGATCCCGCTCAAAAACTGACTGGAAACATCCCCCGCCACGCTGCAGGAACCGCCTCGCAATCCGGTGGCGACGATGCGGACCGGCGGGCAGTCGGAGTGGGTCGCATTCAAGCTCGCGACGTTTGCTCCCAGCTCGCGCAGTCCATCGATCAAATCGCCGATCGGTCGCTCTCGCATGCGAGGAACGCCATCGAGAATATATTCACCACGCGTGGCAGCCAACGCCGCGGTTAGGAACCGTATTGTCGTTCCACTATTGGCGATAAAGAGCTCACCATGCGGGTGCGGGGGTTGTCCGTCGCAGCCGGTAATGGCGATGGACTTGGTCGCAGTGTCCCACTGGACATTCAGCCCCAACGCTTTCCACGCATCGACCATCACTCGCGTGTCTTCGCTGTCGAGCACTCCGGTCAGTCGCGATGTGCCTTGCGCCATCGCCGCGCAAATCATTGCCCGATTGGTAATGCTCTTTGACCCTGGGACCGACATGCGACCGTGGATCGGTCGCGATGTGGGTTGAAAGGAGACGACGGTCGTACCCAAGTCTCGCATGCTTTACTTTTCAGCAATCTTCCATACGCTCGAAACTCCGCGAACATACATCGCGTTTCCAGCGATGGCTGGCGATCCCAAAACGGCTTCGCCGAGTTCGTTGGTTGCGAGCACTTTCCCTTCTTCCTCGCCCAACTCCACGACGAAGCAACGGCCATCGTCGCCAAAAACATAGAGTTTGTTGCCGGCGACGACAGGCGAGGACCAGATGCCCTTTGCATCAGGCAGGCGGGCTTGCCACTTGAATTCGCCAGAGAAAAGATCGCCGCTTGCAAGCACAGTACGGCTGATGGTGTAGACACGTTTTCCAACAATGAGAGGAGAGCACGCGTTGGCGCTTAGCTTGTTGTTGTCCCAAAGTTTGCTCGGGCTGGAGCCAACGCTG
>JANODW010000255.1:0-1590 GCA_031412875.1 Pirellula sp.
TCTCATAGCAATCGCCAGGACTTTGTGCCGCCAAAACCGGTAGTGGTGATTCTCCATTGCGTCCGAACATGACTTGCATCAAATCAGACTGCTCCGTCTTTGTAGGCAAACCGGTGCTTGGTCCTCCGCGTTGCACATCGATCACCAATAATGGCAGCTCTAACATCAACGCCAGTCCCATCGCCTCGGTCTTGAGCGCGATCCCTGGTCCACTTGAGCAAGTGACCGCCATTTGTCCGCCGTAGGCTGCCCCGATCGCAGCGCATACCGCTGAGATTTCGTCTTCGGCCTGAAACGTACACACGCCGAAGTTTTTGTATTTGCAAAGTTCATGCAAGATGTCGCTTGCGGGCGTGATGGGATAAGAGCCGTAGAAAATCTCCTTGCCGCTCCGATGTGCCGCCGCCATCAGACCAAACGCCATGGCTTGATTGCCGATGATATTCTTGTACGTTCCGGGTTCGAGTTTGGCGGGTTCGATGTTGTAGCTGTGTCCCAGCGCCTCGATCGTTTCACCGAACGCCCAGCCGGCCCGAAGAGCCTTCTCATTTGCCTTGGCAATCGATGAACTCCCGTCGCCGAACTTGCCATTGATATAGCGGAGTGTGGCGTCCATGTTGCGTCCATACAACCAGTAGACCAACCCCATCGCAAAGAAATTTTTGCAGCGATCGGCCTCCTTCACGCTGAGCCCCAACTCTGCAACCGCTTGCTTGGTCAATCGCGTGATCGGAACCTTGATCAAGCGATAGTTTTCCATCGCCGGCTCTTCCAACGGATTCACTTTCAACTTGGCTAACTTCAGATCCTTGTCCTCGAAGCTGTCTTCGTTGACGATCAACAGGCCGCCTTTGGGCAAGTCAGCGATGTTGGTAACTAGGGCCGCGGGATTCATGGCGACCAACGCATCGAGAGTATCGCCCGGCGTATGCACTTCGTGCGAAGCGAATTGCACTTGGAAGCCAGACACGCCCGCACGCGTTCCGCGCGGCGCCCGAATCTCTGCCGGAAAATCCGGAAACGTCGCAATATCATTGCCAGCTAATGCTGAAGTATTGGTTAATTGGGTACCGAGCAATTGCATGCCGTCACCCGAGTCGCCGCACAGGCGAACAGTAATTCCACTAACAGTTTTGACCGCTTTGTTCGAAGTCGAGGGAGCTTCGGTTGACATCAGATGGTTGGCCCGCGCAAAGGTTTCAATCAAACGTCTTTTGCATGCAAAGGCCTAGCCATCGCAGCAAAAAAGGTAAAACGAACACGCCGTCCGCTTCTCGTAAGCAAGAGTAACACCGGGGTGGTCGTCAATTTGTAACGATAGTATCGAGTA
Source organism: Pirellula sp. (assembly GCA_031412875.1). Classification (GTDB taxonomy): domain Bacteria; phylum Planctomycetota; class Planctomycetia; order Pirellulales; family Pirellulaceae; genus JBKCUI01. The sequence continues at coordinate 1,331 of JANODW010000255.1, forward strand.
TCCTGCCTCGTCACATTCAGCTATTCTGGCAAATCCTGCCGTCTTGAGTATGTCAAAACCCCCCTAGACAGCCCAGTTTCTTTAGGATTGCCAAAGATATTTTAAGATTTGCAATCCGTTAGGGGCGACGGATCACCATTGATCGAGAATTTCGGTAAGGGACTTGGCCCGGCGTTGGGTGTCCCTGTCCAACTGCTCTGTGTCGCCTGATCTTGGGGGGACACTATAAGTTTGCACGGCGAAACTCATGGTAAAAACTT
>JANODW010000256.1:0-4084 GCA_031412875.1 Pirellula sp.
AACAAATGCCGTTGATGCTGAAATGATTCAGCACGGTTGTAAACACTATGTCTAAACAAGTAAAAAATACAAAGCAATCGAAGAATGAGAAAACGCCACGAAAACAATTCCGCGCCGACCGAATTGGTCGCCGGAGATATCGAATATGAGATGGGAATCCCCATCCCCGGCGCCATTCTCGAAAAAGAGAAATGGGTCCAAACCGCAATCAAAAAACTTCCCGAGGGCGCCCCGCTGGATTTCCAAAAGATCTTCGGCCGCTCCGCTCCCGTCGCAATCGACATCGGATGTGGAAATGGCCGTTTCGCCATTTCCTCCGCCGTTCGCCGTCCAGACTGGGATCATGTTGCGTTCGATATTTTGCCTGCCGTCATTCGCTATGGCACACGACGGGGCAATCAAAGAGGACTATCCAATCTGCGCTTCGCCGTATGCGATGGATGGCGGTTTCTCGAATCGTATTTGACTCCAGAGTCGGTTCAAGAGATCCATATCTATCACCCTCAACCCTTTGCAGACCGAATGCAGTCCAGTCGCCGGATGCTGACGCCTGAATTCCTTGGCCTCATGCACCGTTGTTTGAAAGCGGACGGTCAAGTATTCCTGCAGTCCGATCAACGCGACTATTGGGACTACATTTGCGGGATCATGAGCAGAGTCTTTCATTGGCAAGAAGTGTCCGGTCGCTGGCCTGAGGACGAACATGGCCGTTCGCGTCGCGAAGTTCTTTCGATCGAACAGGGGCTTCCGATTTTTCGAGGGACAGGTACCAAACGGATGGACCTGTCGACGGAAGAATTGCAAACTCTCCTCGCCGATTTGCCTCAGCCCAAATTCCGCGTTGAGGGGGCGGGCGACTCGGGTGGACACAAACGTTCGCAGTGGAAACCCATGCGCCGCGATCGGAACCGTTGATTCCGATAGACTATCCGGCCGTCAATTCCGCGGGCACATTTTGCTTGGCCCAGATGGCGGCACCCATCGCACCTGCGTCGTCGCCCAACTTGGCCATCTTGATTTCAAACATGCCTTCGTAGCACTGCAAGATGCTTTTCTTGACCGTCCGAGTGACTTCGTCCATATAGATTTCACTGATCGATTCGACCAAACCGCCGCCCAGGATGATGACTTCGGGACACAGCATATGCACTAGATTGGTAACAGCATAACCGACCGTTTGAGCCGCTTGCCGCACGACGCGTTCGACCGACTTGTCACCATCCCGAATCGCGGCGGCGAGCACTTTGCTTCGGATTTGAGAGATGTCCGTCCCCGCCGCTCGTAGCAAATTGGGAGCCTCGCCCCGGTAAGCAAGTTTGGCGCATTCCGCCGCAATGGCCAATCGGCTCGCTTCGCTTTCCAAAGTGCCCGTCATCTCAGTCCCGCTGTTGCGATTGGATGAAGTGATACGCGTATGCCCAATCTCCATCGCCGAGGACCGCCTTCCTCGCAGTATTTTTCCCTCGTAAACGAACCCACCCCCGATTCCAGTTCCAGGAAATAGCCCCGCGACGCTCCGAGCACCCATGGCAGCACCTATCGAATACTCGCCATACACTCCCGCATCAACATCATTGAGAACAGAAACCGGACAATCCAACTCATCCTCCAACATCGCTCCCAAGGACACGTTTTTCCATCCAAGATTGACAGCAACATTGACAATACCGTTGTCCATATCAACTGGTCCCGGGCAACCGATCCCGAGCGATTTCAAACCCTCCAACTCCAAATGGTTTTCGACAAAGGTTTCTCGGATCAATTCGGCGATTCGTACCACGCCTGCCTGTGCCCCTTCAGTACCCTTCGTTTTTTTGCGTTTTCTTGCAACAATTTTTTGCTTGTCGTCCAATAGGATGCACAGCATCTTGGTACCGCCCAAGTCAAAACCACACGAATACTGATTCGGCATACTTATTCTCAAAGCGAATGTCTGGTTGGAAGGACTAAAAGCCCAGCATTTACGTCGCAATATTGTAGTCTAAGCTAGCAGGATGCGCAGGTCTTCGTGTTGTGACTTGCTAGGAATGATGGAATCCAGGTTCCGATTGGTCTACAATGGAGGGCTTAGTAGTGGCATCGGTTTCCCAAGTGCTTGCAGCTTGCAACCACGCATGAATTGACGTTGCCAAAACCGCCCCCTCCCCCACCCTGATTCAAATGGCTTTGCAACAAACCCTCTTCATCGCGTTGCCATTGCACTGGTTTGCACCCTTTCTCCTAACCGCGAGTTTCCTATTCGGCAAAATCGTCGTAGCCGACGAGCCGCTGGACTTTAACCGAGATATCCGGCCAATCCTTTCCGAAAATTGTTTTTACTGCCACGGCCAAGACGGAAACAAACGGCAAGCCGACCTGCGGCTCGATGTCCGCGACGTAGCCATCGAATCCAAAGCGATCCTTCCAGGGGACGCATCGGCCAGTTCGCTCGTTGGACGGATCCATTCGTCGGACCCCGACGAACAAATGCCACCCCCGAAATCGAATCGAAAACTATCCGCTTCTCAAAAGAGCCTTTTGGAAAAGTGGATCCAACAAGGGGCCCCGTACGCAAACCATTGGGCCTTCGCGGCACCCATTCGTCCATCGTTGCCTTCGGTCAAGAAACCGGATTGGGTCCGAACTCCGGTAGATCAATTTGTTCTAGCGAAGCTTGAAGCCGAAGGCTTGTCCGCTTCACCGGAGGCCGACCGCGCGACGCTTATCCGCCGACTCTCTATCGACTTGATCGGATTGCCACCGACTCCTCAGCAAGTCGATGCCTTTGTTTCCGATACCAACCCAAATGCCTACGAAAATCTAGTCGATGAATTGCTTCACAATGAACACTACGGCGAAAGGATGGCACTGAGTTGGCTGGACGCCGCTCGATACGCGGATAGCAACGGCTTCCAACAAGACGGCGATACCTGGCAATGGATTTGGAGGGATTGGGTCGTACGTGCGTTTAACGAAAACCTGCCCTTTGATCAATTTACCATTTGGCAAATCGCCGGCGATTTGATCCCGAATGCGACCATCGATCAAAAGATTGCCAGCGGCTTTAATCGCAACCACCTGCTCAATGGCGAGGGGGGAGCGATCGCAGAAGAGCAGCGGTTTAACGTTCTGTTTGATCGCATCGATACGACCGCGACCACTTGGCTGGGCTTGACGATGGCCTGCGCCCAGTGCCATGACCACAAGTACGATCCGGTCACGCAAGTGGACTACTACAGTTTGATGGATGCGTTCAATCGTGTGCCCGAAACCGGAACACCCCAGTTTTTTTCATCCCGAATACGTGTCGCTGCCCCGTTCCTCGAATTGCCCTCGGACGAGAACAAAGCCAAATTTGCGGAGTTCGAGAGCCAAATCAGTTCGCTTGAAAAAGAATCCGAACCGCTAGTCAACGCGTCCTATGCCGGTTGGAAAATCGGATTGCTTGCCGATAGCGATCCCTCGGATGCAAAAGGCCTCCCTGAGCCATTGTTAACATTGCTCAAGAAGCCCGAATCGGATCGCAACGAGGAGGACAAAAAAGCCATCGAAACGCAACTGCGGAAAACCTTTGACGACAAAGTCCGCCCAACTTTGAATGACAAGATTCCCTCGATTGGCAAACTCGCTGACCTTCGCAAGCAATACTCGGATTACAAAGCCAACAACATGCCGCGGGTGATGATCATGAGCGATGAAAAGCCCCGTCAATCCCATGTGCTTTCGCGCGGCGAATACCTCAAACCGGCAGAAAAGGTGGCGTTCAATACGCCCGCATTCTTGCCCCCGTTGCCTCCCGACGCGCCGCGCAATCGATTGGGACTGGCCCAGTGGTTGGTATCACCGACGCATCCCCTCACCGCCCGCGTGCAAATCAATCGCATGTGGCAGAACCTGTTCGGTATTGGGTTGGTCAAAACCGCAGAAGATTTTGGGGTCCAAAGCGAATACCCCATCCATATGGAATTGCTCGATTGGTTAGCCGTCGAGTTTCGCGAATCGGGCTGGGACATGAAGGCCCTGCAGCGGCTGATTCTCAACAGCGCAACCTATCGCCAATCGAGCCGAATGTCGCTTGAACTGCGCACTCGTGATCGTCAGCGTT
>JANODW010000257.1:0-3629 GCA_031412875.1 Pirellula sp.
CGTTCAAGGACCTCTGGGCGACATGATATTGAATTGGGAAAAGACAGCCCCCATCGCGCAGTTGGATTCGATGCAGTCGGCATGGCCCACCCAACGCGCTCGCGATCGCGGTTATCGATTCAAGGGCTATCGACTCAATGAAGCTGGCCAACCCAGTTTCCAATACCAGTTCGGCGACGTCTCCATCGAAGACTTCCCAAGACCGCGTGCCAAGGGAACCGATCGGATGGGGTTCGACCGCGAACTCACCATCCAAATCCAAAAACCCACGCCGGGACTTACGATTCTATTGGGCAGCGGTCGAATAACCGCCGAACCCGATGGCAGCTTTACCATCGACAACCGAGTGAAGATTCGCATCGCAGGCGTCCAAGCCGCAGTGCACCAAATAGGCGATCACCAAGAACTGCGAGCACCGCTTGCCAATGTAAAGAGCGAAAACGCAATCGTGGTCAAACAGTCTCTTTCATGGTAACGCTAAAAAAAACGGTTTTCACTTTAGCGGAACGGCGCAAGCCGTCCGGTCAGGCTACTTCCCAAACAACAAAACCATCGTCATTCACTCGTACTTTACCATAGCACCATGAACTATCGAATCCACGCTTTTACAACGTTGCTTGCAACGATGCTCCTCGGAGGGAGTTGCACGTCCTCAACATGGGCCGACGATCCCAAGGAAGCGGACTTTTATCGCATCACAACCTTCGAACCCCCAGAGGGCAGTGTCTTGGAGGCCGGCGCGTTTAATGTGATGTCCGATGGCCGACTTGCCGTCGCAACGCGGCGTGGTGAGATTTGGATGATATCCAAACCCTTTGCAGATCGCGTGGATGCAACGCAGTTTTCTCGATTCGCTCATGGCCTGCATGAGCCTTTGGGGTTAGCGGAACGCGACGGCTGGCTGTATGCAACCCAGCGCAGCGATATTTCCCGACTAAGGGACTTCAACGGCGATGGAGAGGCCGACTCATTTGAAATCGTCGGAGATGGCTGGGAGATCAGCGGCGACTATCATGAGTATGCGTTCGGTTCCAAATTTGACAAAGACGGAAATATCTGGGTTGCTACCTGCTTAACCGGCTCCTTTGGAAGCAACGTTCCGTTCCGAGGATGGGCCATGCGAGTCACGTCCGAGGGAGAAACGTTACCGACTGCCTATGGATTGCGATCGCCCGGCGGCATCGCATTCAATGCCCAAGGGGACACCTTCTACACCGACAATCAAGGGCCATGGAACGGAACGTGTGGACTCAAACAACTCGTCCCTGGCAAATTTGTTGGCCACCCGGGCGGAAACAAATGGATCAAGGACGCGCGACCTCTCAAAGGGGTTGTTGCCGTACAACCCAAAGATGATAGTCGAATCATGACCGAGGTAGACAAGCATCCCGATCTGATCCCACCGGCCGTGCTCTTTCCCTATGGCAAAATGGGGCAGTCGGCCAGCGGCATCGCTTGTGATACCACCGGTGGAAAATTCGGTCCTTTTGAAAATCAATTGTTTGTCGGCGAACAAACGCACAGCACCATCATGCGAGTCGACCTAGAAGTGATTAACGGCCAATACCAAGGGGCATGCTTTCCATTCCGAGCGGGGTTCCAGTCCGGTGTCGTCGGTGTGGAAATGGCTTCGAGAGGAGGTCTCTTTGTCGGTGGGACCAGTCGCGGTTGGGGTTCGCGTGGAACTCGCAATTTTGCGATCGAACGATTGGATTGGACTGGAGCGATGCCTTTTGAGATCAAGACAATGCGATTGCGTCCTAATGGTTTCGTATTGACTTTCACAAAACCCATCGACATCGCGACGGCAAGCGACGTCAGCAGCTACACGATGGAAACTTACACGTACATCTATCGCGAGCAGTACGGAAGTCCCGAGGTAGATCACACGCAACCTACGATTCAATCGGCGAAGGTAGCGGCCGATGGTTTGAGCGTAGAATTAGCCATCGATGGTTTGCAAGTGGGGCATGTACACGAATTGCACGCCAAGGGAATTAGAGCAAAGACCGGCGAACCGCTACTTCACAACGACGCCTACTACACGCTGAACTACAAAAGCGGAACGGCGCAAGCCGTCCGGTAAGGACCTGTAAAGAACCCCTGCAATCCCAGCAGCCGCGACACCGGAGGGCTCGCGCCCTGCCGCTACGAAACGAATGACAACAACTTATCGGCCCGCGGTGCGTGCTTCCGGTTCGGTCATCTTAGGCATAGAAGAGTAAAAGGCAGCCTCGTCAATGCCATCGCCATTGAAGTCTCCGACCACCACTTGGCCTGCTTCTCCCTCGATTTCAAAGATCCGGTCGGTTGCGTCTAGTTGGCCATTGCCGTTGCTATCGATAAGCAAATCGCGACCGCGTACCACTGCGATTTCGTCTATGCCGTCACCGTTGAAGTCACCGACGACGGCAATGTCACCCTCTTGACCAAAATCAAAATACGAATCGGTGTCGTTTTCGAACCGGCCATCACCATTGACGTCGATTCGCCATTTGCCCTTGTTGAATACTCCCAACGTTGACACACCGTCACCGTTGAAATCGCCCGCAACCGGTTGGTCCGAATCACCGCCAAAACGGAACACGTGATCGATGACATCCGAACGCGGGTCCCCGCTGACGCTCCTTTGCATCAGTCGGTCGTGGCCTGCCACCTTCACCTTTGGTGGCATGTTCTTTGGCGTCGTGATGACTCGGTTTTCTGGGTCAGGAAGGCCCGGCTCAGAGGCCAACGCTTGCTCATCCGATTCCCACTTCGGTCCGAAGATTCCGATGTCGTCTTTTCCATCGTTGTCCCAATCTCCGACGACGGGCAAATCTCCTTTTTCACCGAGCTTGGCCCAAAGATCGCCACGATCCCAAACTCCATTCCCATTGATATCCAGCAACCACTCTCCATCTTTGAAAAGCGCGAGCTCATCGCGACCGTCGCCATTAAAGTCGCCAGCAAGTTGCTTGGCACCGCGAATGTCAAATGCTTCGCGAGAAAGTTTGGTCGGTTTATTCTTGGTCGTCGAAACGATGACCCAACGGCCTTTATCGAGAGAATCGATAGTCCACTGGGTGGAGTCGAGCAACTTGGTGGCGTTGGCTACCCTTTGTCGGCTCACGGTCTTGTTGTCTTGATGGCCTCGCGGCTCTCCCGCATTGATCACGCTCAAATGCCAAGTGTACTCGACGGTGTATCCTGCAACCGGCTGATCCGGAATCCCAGACTCAAACGGAGGGATCACGAGGACTCGATCAAAGGGGGGTGAAACAAACCCGTTCACCGGGGGTGGATTGAATTGAGGAGGAGTTTGTGGCGGCGGAGGCGCGGGAGGTGTGACGGGCGGAGTGACCGGTGGCGGGTTGGAAACGGGCGTCCTGGTGACTACGATTTCACTGAAGTTATTCTCGATCGCACGGGCTCCTGCCTGCAAATTGATCATCAGGATGGCGTCGGTCCCTGGATTCGTTGCGGCATCGAACGCAAGCAGTTCGATGATGTTTTGCGTGTCCTGATCCGCGATGGTATCATCGGAATTGATTGCAAACCCACCGATCGAACCGGCCGTGTCCCTACCATCGTAAAATCCGTTCGGCTGCACTTGATAGACGTGATAGGCACCCGGTCGCAGACCGCGA
>JANODW010000258.1:0-6081 GCA_031412875.1 Pirellula sp.
CCACACCGCCGGTGTTGGCGCTTTCGATTTTGGCTTCGACCGCAGAGCCTTCGATGAGATCGTCCCAATCGTTGACAGCGACGGTCTCTCCAGGGATGGCAAGGTCATAAAGACCTTCTTCTTGGTTAAATGCGCGGATCAAGCAATCGACCGCCTGGCCTTCTGTCGGTGGTGTTTCAAATTGGAGCAGCGGAACCACCCCTTCGTCGGGCCCGCCTAGACTGATAAACACATTCGCATTATGGACCTTGATCACTTTGCCCTGATGGCGCGATCCGTCCTCGAGCGAGCGACCAACCCGAAGCATGCGATCGCCGATCATCAAGCCATCGAGATCGGCGCCACTCAACTCTGCCTCCAAAGCCAATTGCTCTTCCGCGTCGTTGCGAGTGCGAACGCTCGGTACCGGGACTTTGGATGCCAGTGGGGTGGAATCGTTATTCGAACGATAACGTGGGGCGGGAGCTTCCGCGTCTATCTTTTCCGGGGCGGCTTCGGCTGCGACATCCGAGATTGACGGCTCAGAAGGGTTGGCCGGATCTTTTGGCGGACGCGGCTTGGAAGGTCGACTCTCCCGATTTTGCCTCTTCTGATCCTGTTGGATTCGGGTCTGCTGTGCCTCTCGCATCAACCGGATTTGCTCTAAATTGATGGGACCACTTCCACCGGGCAATACAGAGCCACTTGCACCGGGCAATACTGAGCCACTTGCACCTGGCAATACGGAGCCGGGCTGTTTGGCCAATGGGTTGGAGTCAGAAGCGGAATCCGTTGGGTTTTGCGAATCGGTCATAGAACTGAGGATTGGAGTGAAACAATAATGGGAATCGAATCAGAAAAGGATTAACCTCCTCTTCGGCTAAGGCGAGCGGCAGGCTGAAAACTATCAGTCGAGTTCTATTTGAGCCTGAGGCGCTAGCCGATTTCCATTGGTTTAATCGGCTAGCGGCTCAGGTTCAAAGGTACTATTCAAGTCGCCGCTCGCCTAAGTGTACCAATGGTATCTCAACATTCTAGGGTTTATCGCAGTTCTTCCTCCCAGGATTGCGATCCGACCCCTCTTTTTTGACCCGGCAGATGGGAGCATTCCGCTTCAATGCGCTTCCAACCAAGGCCGCAATGGCCTTGTCCCGATTCAAAAACACATAAATTTGGAAAATTTCTCTCGGGAAACCGACGAAAGAAAAACCACCTAAATGGGGTATTCTCAAATACTTCTTAGGGGTGGTTTTGTTGCTGGCCCTAAGTCAAGCGATCGCAACGATTTACCGGATATGCTAGCTATAGTGTAGATTGATTTATTTAAGTGCCGGAATGCGACACTTTGTCCCAAGTTGCGACAGTCCAACAGGCGAATGGAACCAACATCACGTGGGCCAAGCGGTTGCAGGGGTGGGCTGGACGCCTATACTTGCCAACTTATCGGACGCCGGCTGATCTTGCCTAGGCGGCAAAGCTTAACAGTTTTGCGGCTTGGGAACCCGATCCTCATCCTAGACTTTTTGCCAGAGGATTAGCCGGTAACAACGCACTTGCCTGCACGTTCGCGAACGGATTTTCGCGGACGGCGAGATGGACCTCGCAGCTTCAGGTGATGATTTTTGTATTGCCTAACAAGGAAAGGGGTCCAGAATGTTGCATGTTGCAGCATTGACGCTTTTGGCTGTATTGAACGCTCCCACCACTTCGGATGAGCTGATTCCATACGATGCGGCCTATCGCAAAGCGCAAGAGGAGAAGAAACCGTTGGTTGTGTTGGTCGGTGCCAATTGGTGCGCGGCTTGCCGAACGATGAAGTCGGAAACGATTCAACCGATGAAAGGCGCCGGTGAACTCAGGGAAGTTGTCTTTACGCAAGTGGACAAAGACATTCAGCCTGAGATTGCTCAGCAGGTCATGCAGGGAAATACGTTGCCACAAATCGTTGTCTTCTGCGAGGGGGAGCAGGGCTGGAAGCGATTTTCGCTGACTGGCATGCAAACCGAGCGGCGGGTCAAGGAGTTGATTCGCAAAGCTTCTGAAGTTCTGCCGATCCGGAGATAAGCCGAGGCGGGCATTGTCCTGGCAGGACCTTGCCTGGACGATCCCTGAATGTTGTACGATACCGTCGTTTAACCCTTGTCGAACAGCAGGGTTAAACGATGGCGGGCTGGGAATTCGAGCGTATTCGGCGGATCCTTGTTCGGAATAGTCTTTCAGGATCCCCATTTCCACGTTAAAACCGGCGGTTTGTAAACGCTGTGGAATCGAAGGATACAGAAAAGGTGGGAAATGGGTTCAAGTGCGATGGGTGAATTGGGAGCTTTTGCTGGGATTGTCCGGGAAAACCAGTCGTTGGCCCCGTTTACTTGGTTGCAAATCGGTGGTCCAACGCGTTATTTGGTAGAGCCTGATGACGCTTCTCAATTGCAAGCGGTCGTCGAGTGCTGTGCGGCCGCGTCCATTCCGATGCGAGTCATTGGAGGGGGATCGAATCTACTCATCCGAGAATCGGGTTTTGACGGCGCTACATTCAGTTTGTCCTCGCCCGCATTTGGTCAGATGAAGCAGGTTGGCGACACCATTGTCTGCGGCGCCGGCGCAAAGCTATCGCATTTGGTTGCCTTTAGCGTCGGAGCGGGCTTGGGAGGGCTTGAGCATTTGGTTGGCATCCCGGGAACGGTCGGAGGAGCGCTTCGCAGCAATTCCGGCACCGAAGACGGGGACATCGGATTGGTGGTCCAAGCCGCCAAGTTGCTGACCAAAGACGGCAAAGTCGTGGAGGTTCGAGGCTCGGAACTGGCCTTTTCCCACCGCGTCAGCAGTTTGGACGAATTGGTCATTCTCGAAGCGACCTTCGGCTTGGAAGCGGGAGATGTTCGCAGCCTCACGAAACGCGAGCAAACGTTTTGGATCGTCAAAAGGAGCAAACAGCCCAACTTTCCCGAACGGGCGGCGATCGCGTTTGTCGACCCCGACGGCTACAAAGCCTCGGAATTGCTCAGCCAATCCGGCTTCAACGGTGCCATCGAAGGGGCAGTCCGTTTGAGCTCAACTTACCCCAATTACTTAATTGCCAGCAATGGTGCCACGAGCGCACAAGTTCTCGCGTTGGTGGAAAGAGTGATGGCGGGAGTTCAAGATCGCTTCGGAGTGCAGTTGCAATTGCATTTGCAGATTTGGTAAGTTCGCGAGTAACTTTGTGCTCGAACTGAGATTAGGGAGTGAATAGAACCGAATGGCTTCAGTGGATTTGAATTCGCAATCGCGACAACCACCCATTTTTTGGAACCACTTGGTTGCTGGACTTCGCTCGATCCCGAGGGTTGCCGTTCTGAGTATGGTTGGACCGTCGGTGCTTTGCGTTGTCGGCTACTTCGGATGGCTGTTCTATGGCGCGCACAATTTGGACATGGCTTATTACGGACTGAAGAAGGAAAACGTCTATTTAACTTCGCAGCCGCCGTGGATTCGCAATACCCGAGTGCTCGATGCCGTCTTTGAGCAAAGTTCGCTTTCGAGACTTTCGTTGCTCGACGCCAAGACGCCTGGATATTTGGCCAGCGTTTTCGACGCTCACCCCTGGGTTCGCAGAACGACATGCGTTCAGCCGATGGCAGGGGGCGTAAAGATTGATGTCGAATATCGAAAACCCGTCGCCATGGTGGCTTGCCAGCGCAATGGGAAATGGGGCGGTTTTTTCCCAATCGATGTGGACTCCGTACTATTGGACTCGCGCGACTTTATAGAAAACAGAGATGCCGAGCACCGCACGTTGGAGAAAAAGGACACGGAGAACTACATTTGGATTTATGTCCTGCCGGACGGCGCCGATACCAATCGATTGCAGGGCCAAACCTTTGGCGACTCTCGCATAGCAGAGGCTGCAAAACTCTGCAGTTTTCTGCTTGAGGATCGGGAACGTTGCCGAATCTCCCGGATCAATATTTATCCGAAAACCAACATACTAGAGATTCGAACGGTCGAGAACGAAGGGCCCACATTCATCTGGGGCAGCGCCTTCTTTCGAGAAGGGCTAGGGGAAGTTTCGCCGCATGTGAAATTGGCCAAACTCAGAGAGGTCGTCTCGGACAACCAACGCTGGAAGCCCGGCGTCGTGGATCTTTCGGGTGCGATGAAGTGATCTGATTCGCGAGCGCGAACGGGTCCTCCTGCAAGCGGGCCATACGAACTGCGGCAAGATCATTAGGCGATCGGCGACTTGAATAGTTTTCAGCCTGCTTCTCGCCTTCCTATCGTAGGATGGGACCATTGTCCCGTCCGTTTGTGCGTTCGGGACGATGGTCCCAAACTACGGTTGATAGTTTTCAGCCTGCAGCTCGCCTTAGCAAATAAAAAAGCCCGATTGTTTCCAAGCGGGCTTTTTCTTGTTTCTGTTTGGCGTACAAGCCAAAGAAAATTACCAGGCGAAGTGAGCGAACGCTTTGTTCGCATCCGCCATACGGTGAGTATTCTCACGCTTGGTAATCGCGGTGCCTTCTTTTCGGTACGCTGCCATCAGCTCATCGGCGAGCTTCTGATGGGTTGCACGGCCCTTTTTGTCGCGAACGGCGCTGAGGACCCAGCGGAATGCCAAGCTCTGTTGGCGATTCTTATTGACCTGCATGGGGACTTGGTACGACGCACCACCCACTCGCTTGGAACGCACTTCGATATAAGGCTTAACGTTTTCGATCGCTTGCTCGAATACTTCGATCGATGGACGGTCCTTGATCTTTTCCGCGATTTCGTCGAGGGCATTATAGAAAACGCCTTGTGCGGTCGTCTTTTTGCCATCGTGCATCAAACAGTTGATGAACTTGGATGCCAACAATGAGTTGAATCGAGGATCGGGTCGCAGGCTGGTGCGAGAAGCGGTGATTTTGCCCATAGGTATTCGAAAATGTCTTTAATTAGCTGGTGATACGAGTTAGAAACTAAGCCTTTTTCGCGCCGTAGCGGCTGCGGGATTGCTTTCGGCCGACAACTCCGAGCGTATCTCGGCTTCCTCGAACCACTTGATAACGCACGCCTGGCAAATCGCGAACACGACCACCACGCACAAGAACGATCGAGTGTTCCTGCAAATTGTGGCCTTCGCCTGGAATGTAAACGGTTACTTCCTTGCCGTTGCTCAATCGCACTCGGGTGATTTTCCGCAGCGCCGAATTTGGCTTCTTTGGCGTCATGGTCCGAACGAGCAAGCACACACCTTGCTTTTGAGGGCATTGTTCGAGAACAGGGCTCTTTGTAGCCTTGTGCTGAACCACGCGATTTTTTCGAACCAGTTGATTGATGGTTGGCATAGGGTAGAGAATGTCTAACAAACTTAGTGAAATACGATTACCAGGAACGAGCTATTTCCAATCTATTCGTCATTCGGACAGTACCAAAGGTGGGAATCGAACCCACACGTCTGTTAAGGACACTGGATTTTGAGTCCAGCGCGTCTGCCGATTCCGCCACTTTGGCAAATTGCTTGCACCAAATGACGAATAAAAATTGGGACGATGAGTTTAATCCTGACAGGTACTATCGGACAAGTCCAACCGAGATTTTTCGCCCAAATTCCTGCTGGCCTTTATTCTTTTGGTCTCCGCCGTCGGAGTCAATGCTCATTCAGCAGGCTCCGTCCGCAGTAAGGCGAGCGGCAGGATCCCTACTACCGTCTACCGTAGGATGGGACCTTTGTCCCGTCCGTTTGTTCGTTCGTTCGGGACATTGGTCCCAAACTACGGCGGGTATGTTTCCGCCTGCCGATCGCCTAAATGACCGGTCAGTCAACATTCTTCAAAATGCTGCTAGAATAGTTCTCGGACGGTTCCTCTCGATTCAAGCTGGCTTTTTGCGAAAGTTTTCACCATGCGACGACCTTGTTTGCATTTCTTTGGTTTTTTTGCCGCCGCGTTGCTGCTGATGTTGCCAACGCGGGCAGCGGATCCGAAATCTTTCGATATCCCCCTCTGGGAAAACGGCGCCCCGGGAGCAAACGGCACGGAACCGAAAGATATTCCGATGGCAATGGTCCGATTGCCTGCCGGCGATACGCCCACCGGAGCGCTCGTTATTTGCCCAGGTGGCGGTTACGGTGGTTTAGCCATG
>JANODW010000259.1:0-8325 GCA_031412875.1 Pirellula sp.
CGCATGCCCGGACGTACGAAGTGCCTATCTCGTACTACGGCAGGACTTATCAGGAGGGAAAAAAGATAGGGACTTGGGATGGACTCGCAGCGATCTGGTATATCCTCTACTTCAATCTGTTCCATGCCTTTACCCCGGCCGGTCGCTCTTACATCCGAACCGTAAACGAGCTGCTTCGAGATCGCCATTCTTTGCACTGAATATAAAAAAAAGTGGGGAGAGGGTAAATGGCGGTTCGGAAGTTGGAGAATTGATCGGAAAGGTTCATGGTTGGAGATGCAACCGGGTTGGCCCTGGGTCTCATGTTAGCGGAATGGCGCAAGGCATCCGGTGGGGACCTGCGACGAATCGTGCGATTTCAGCCGGGACACCGGAGGGCTCGCGCCCTGCCGCTACGACATTGAGTGCGAGCCGAGCGACCTGCGAAGGGTTAGGTAGCGGACTATTGCGGCGCTGCATCGAGGCGGCTATGTTGAATATCTGTCCGCCATTGGCTTTGTTTTCGAGTGTTCCCTCAACTTAGGAATTAACATGCCTCAAGGAAAAGCAGTGTTCATCGGTTTGAATCAGACTGGACTGATCGCGTTTGTGTTGCTTTTGTTTTTGTGTTTGCCATTGTGCTGGATTCCCTTTTTGATCGACTCCTGCAAGGGGTCAGAGTAAAAAGCGGCTGTTGGATGACTTTCCGGTTTCCGAACGGGAGCGAATTGGTCTGGCCTCCAAAAAACCGACTTGCTATCGTCCGACGCGTCGGTTCGGAAACGGAAAATGGCTGGATTTGCAGGGAGCGCAATGACATGAACAATGGATTGGGACTATTCAATTGGATCCGAGACGGAGTGAAGCAGTCGGTACTGCTGGGAGTCAGCGATGCGATCGATACGATTGGTTCGCCTGAAGACCATCGAGCGTTGAATCCCGCGTTGCTGGCTTTTGCCAAGCAACCGCTAGCGATGCAATCGTTGGGTACAAACGCTCTGGGCGGGGCGGACGAGCCTGCTGCGAAGAAATTGCCAGGCGCGAGCGGTCGCAAAAGGCTCGGGCGTTCTTTGCGGGATATCGAACCCAAGCCTGCGTCGTAGCGTGCAATCATGCTAACCATGCTGGTTTGCGTAGCGCTGATTCGATGCTTGCCGGCCGGAACCGCTTCCAAATTGTTGCGGGCCGGTTTTGCTGCCGTCATCCTATTGTTCGGTGGCTGCGCGCAGATCGGCAATCTGCCGCAAACGACGCTGTCTATCCCGTCTATTTCTTTGAATGCGCAGACTCGAGTCGCCAATCCCATCAACGTAAACACTCAGGATGCTGAGTTTCTATGGAACCAAATCGTTGATACTGTTGAGGACTACTTCACTCGGATAAAAACCGAGGAACGGCCAACACGCGATGAATTGCAATGGTTTGATGGCAAGCTCGAAACCTATCCGGAGATCGGCGCAACTTATTTTGAGCCTTGGCGAAAGGACGCGTCAGAGGGTTACCAGCGTTGGCAAAGCACGTTGCAAACCATGCGTCGCACGGCCATCATCCGCATCGTTCCAATCAACGAGGGGTTTTCGATTGGGGTCGAAGTGATCAAAGAGATCGAGGATGTCGATCGCTCGCAATACTCGTCGGAAGGGTCGGCGGTAGCCCGACATGACGGTTCTGTCGTTCGAGCCGATTCAGGTTTAGTCGGTCAACCCGTCACGCTTGGCTGGATCCGGCAGGAAAACGACACGGACCTGGAGCAGCGAATCCTAAGGGAAATCCTTGGTCGCGTTTCGAACGTGAGCCCACCGCGAAAAACGTTTCTCGGTCGCTAAAGGGGATCGCAAAAACGGTGTTTTCCATCGCGGCGGCGCCATGCGAATGGCGCTGACTTTCGTGGCGGCAGGGCTTGAGCCCTCCGGTGTCACGGCTGAATTCGCAGTGATTCGTCGCAGGGCGTCACCGGACGGCTTGCGTCGTTCCGCTATGGTGGACCGACTGTTCCACAATACTTTACTATCGATTACAATTCGCGGTCACGCTCGTTTCTCTTACCTGCTCTCTCAAATCCAAATATGACAACGACTTCACAGCGGCTCAACGAAGCGGAAAAGTTAAAAGACCAAGGCAAACTGGATGAAGCCACAAGCTTGTTGACCAGTATTCTGGCTGAAGATGCAAATCATGTTCTTTCGCATATGATGCTTGCTAGAATCTATACACAAACAGGGCGTCATGCAGAAGCGGTCCAACATGCTGAAAAAGCCTGCGAATTGGAACCCAATGACTCTACCAACTTTACCGTATTGAGCGTCACCTACCAACGCGCTTGGGCAGGAACTCAAGATCAAAGCTATATCCAAAAAGCTGAGGACGCCATGGCCCGATCCAGGATGATTGGGGGCTAAGGACTGGCCCATGGATTGTGGCCGTTTTGCGATTTTCACCGAATCTATCCCGTTATCCCCACTTCCCCCCACTTCATTTACCAAGTCAACTCGTATGAGTCTCCCTCCGTGGTCCATCGGCGTATTCACCAGTATTGATGCAGGCTTAGGTGTTCATTTGGAGGTCGCCAAGGACTTGCAGATTCCATCTATCCAATTGCATACACCCCATGCGGCCGGACGGACTCCCGAGGCGGCCGACAGGTTTCTGAAGAAGCTCGATGCCTATGGTATTGAGCTGACTTGCGTTTTCGGTGGGTTTGATGGTGAGAGCTATGCGGATATCCCAACCGTCGAGCGAACGATCGGATTGGTGCCCATCGCGACCCGCGCCGCTCGCCTTAAAGAGATGAAAGAGATTTCGGATTTCACCCGACTCTTGGGATGCGGCGCCGTGGGATTGCATATCGGAGTCGTTCCGCACGACGCTCAATCTAAAGAATACGCCGATATGGTTGAAGTGACGCGGCAACTCTGCGACCATGCCTTGCACAACGAGCAAAATGTCCACCTCGAAACCGGCCAAGAGTCGGCGGATGCGCTTCTCCAGTTTATCGGCGACACCAAGCGTTCCAATCTGTTCATCAACTTCGATCCGGCCAATATGATCCTCTATGGGATGGGTGAACCGATCCCTGCCCTTAAACAAGTAGGCCCGCTCGTGCGAAGTATCCATTGCAAAGATGCAACTTGGAGCGACCAACCGGGTGTGACCTGGGGAACCGAAGTCCCGCTCGGCAATGGTCAAGTCGACATGCGAGCCTATCTCACCACCCTCAAAGAAATCGGCTACTTCGGACCGCTGACCATCGAACGCGAGATCCCTCAAGATCGCGAACGCCAAAAGGCTGAGATTCAGCACGCGACCGAACTGCTAACCCAACTCCGCAAAGAATTGCTCGGCAAAGTGAAGGCTTAACGCAATGTTCGTATTCGACGCTCACCTCGACTTGGCACTCAATGGAGTCGATTGGAACCGCGATCTGCGACAAAGCGTCGATGACATTCGGGCGCAAGAATGCACCCTCGGAATGAATGAGCCAGGTAGGAAAACCAATGTGTTGAGCCTACCCGAATTGCGGTTTAGCAAAGTTGCCGTTTGCCTCGCGACATTGCTCGCCCGGCAAGAGCAACAGATCAGTCACCCAATGGGTTGGACCACGCCACATGCTTGCTATGCGATGGCGCATGCGCACCTCGCCTACTACCGAGCGATGGAAGCAGACGGCTATCTCAAAATGTTGAAAAGCCGAAACGACTTGAAGTCCCATTTCCTGGCATTTCAATCGGAGCCAAAGAAAACGCCGCTCGGCTTTATCTTGACAATGGAAGGTGCCGACCCGCTGCTCACTCCAAAAACCATCTACGAGTTTCATGAGGCTGGGTTGAGAGCCCTTGGCCTGACCCACTACGGCACCAATCGCTACGGGGGAGGAACACGCAGCGAAGTCGGGTTGTCGCTCGATGCCATCGAGCTACTGAAAAACTGCGAAGAACTTGCGATCACCATCGACATGACCCACCTTTCCGACGTCTCGTTCTGGCAAGTGGCCAAGCATTTTTCAGGTCGCGTTCATGCCAGCCATCAAAACGCTCGGGCTATTTGCAATTGGCAACGCCAGTTTGACGACGACCAAATTCAATGGGTGATCGAGCGCGACGGAGTGTTGGGGGTATCGATGGACGTCATCATGCTGCAAGACGGATTTGTGCGAGGGCAAACCAAACCGGTGGCAACTCTCGAACGGGCCGTCGATCAAATTGAGCACGTTTGCCAATTGGCCGGATCGATTCGGCACGTGGGGCTCGGATCGGATTTGGATGGAGGCTACGGATGCGAGCAGACCCCAGCAGATCTCAACCGCTACCGCGACCTCCAAACGCTCGCGGCCATCATGCAGCGCCGCGGGTTCCCGCCACCGGACATCGAAGCATTCTTTCACGGCAATTGGCTTCGTTTTTTCGGCCAGGTTCTCCCTGAGTAGTGTTGGTTGTAAGGCGAGCGGCAGGATCATTTCTACCGTAGGATGGGACCATTGTCCCGTCCGTTTGTTCGTTCGGGACAATGGTCTCAAACTAAGGCTGGTATGTTTCAGCCTGCCGCTCGCTTAAGGGAATGCAGGCGCAAGCGACGAACGCTCCACGATCGTTCTCAGAAAAATGCGACGGATAGCGTCGTAGCCTCGATCGTTGGGGTCCTCGATATTGTCGTAGTACCAATAAAACGGATCGTTGGCATGATAATGGGGTCGCCAAAATTGCCTGCAATGCGAGCCGTGTCCCAAAAAGGTTTTGTACAAGGGAACAATATGGACCTGCGAGTAGGTGCGCGCGCAATCGGCGATCGCTTCGTTGTACTTGGCATGGATAGCCAGCCCATCCGGCCAATGAGGTAGATACACGCTTGGAGCATCGCCCACACCGTCGGTCGGATCGTAGATATCACCCAAGTAGATTTCGCATCCGCCAGGAAAGCAGGCGGAAATCCGTTCTATCATTTGTCCCAGCCGGGCGCGATAAGCTGCGATCCAGGGTGCTGCCTGCGCGAGAGTCGCTTTGTACATCGCGCATTCCTTGGGAGGCAATCGGCCGTAGCTGTGAAACAAGTCGTTGCCGCCGCTGGTCATGACGACCAAACCAAAAACATCAGGATCCTGTATGACTAGTTTTTCTTCGATCACGGCCAAGTGTTCCAAGGAAGTGGAGCCTGAAATGGCTAAGTTTTCATACGTCAACTGGCTGAATACCTGCGAGAGGCAGATATCTCGCATATCGTCGAATTCGTCGCTTGGATTTTTGATCAAGCGATTGAAGAAGGTATGCGATTTGGTTTTCGCACCCAGGCCGGCAGTGATACTGTCGCCGATTCCAATCAATCGTACTTTTTTGTCGCTCCATTTTTTTGTGAACGGCGCACGCGCGACCGTTGGACCTGCCGGCCCGTGCCCGGTCGGGCGGGCTAAGAAATAGCGGTTATAAAACAGCACGCTGAGCATCAAGATGAAGCCGACGGCGGAGAGCCAACCGAGACGTTTGAAGAGGGGTTTCGTGGGCATTCCAAATCAATAAGCTTTCAAACAAACAGGAGATTGGCAACTTGTTTCTGTCCATCTTGGGGGACGCATCCTGAGGGACGCATCCTGGGACCCGCTCGACATGGGCGCAAATCCGTTGATACAATAACCACTCCACACCTTCTATTCTCTCCCCTACCCACCCGTGAGCAAATTATGAGCCGTTCGACGCGTCGTCATTTCTTAGAGCAAAGCATGCTTGCTACAGCGACTGCTATGGCAATCCAATCTCGATTTTTAAACGCAGCGCAAGCGGACGACGACAAATCGCCCAAGGTGGGGCCGAACGATACGATTCGCGTGGCAGTCGTCGGTGGGGGGAGTCGTGGGCAGTCTCACATAGGTGGATTTGCGGGTAGGACAGGGACGGAAGTAACGCATATATGCGATTGCGACGAACGGGCAGGCCAAGGCTCGTGCGAGGTGGCAGGCGAGAAACAAAACGGTCGCAAGCCCGTCTGGGTTAAGGACATTCGCAAGTTGCTCGAAAACAACGCGATCGATGCAGTCAGTATTGCAACTCCCAATCACTGGCACGCGTTGGGAGCGATCTGGGCGGTGCAAGCTGGCAAGGACGTGTATGTCGAGAAACCGGTATCGCATAACGTCTCGGAAGGCCGACGGTTGGTACAAGTTGCCAGAAAGCATAATCGCATTGTGCAGACAGGCACACAAAGCCGGTCCAATCCTGGCATGCGCGATGCGATGGCCTTTATCCATTCTGGTGGTATTGGCGAAGTCCAAGTAGCGCGTGGGCTCTGCTACAAACGTCGCGAGTCGATCGGCCCTAAAGGTGAGTACAGCGTGCCTGAGAACGTCGACTACGATCTCTGGTCGGGACCTGCACCTCTGTTGCCGGTCACTCGCAAAAGATTCCACTACGATTGGCACTGGCAGTGGGCTTACGGGAATGGTGACTTGGGCAACCAAGGTATCCATCAAATGGACTTGTGCCGATGGGCTCTCAATGAGAAGAAGCTTTGCGACCGAACGTTCTCGTTGGGAGGTCGATTGGGCTATGAAGATGCCGGGGAAACGGCCAACACGCAAATGGTGTTGCATGAATTTGGTGCCAAGCAACTTGTTTTTGAGGTCCGAGGGCTCCCGACCGAAAACTACAAGGGGGCTATGGTTGGAATCATCGTTGAGGGCACGCAAGGCTATGTGGTAATGACCACTTACGACACCGGCACGGCCTTTGATCTCGATGGAAAGGCTTTCAAGCAATTCTCGGGCGGCGGCGACCATCATCACTACAATAATTTTCAAGCCGCGGTTCGAAAGAGGGATCACAAGATCCTCAACGCAGATGTCGAAGAGGGGCACCTGTCCAGCGCTCTGTGCCATATCGCGAACATATCGTTGCGCCTGGGCAAGACGATCGATGGCAAGGACGTTGCTTCTGAGCTCAAGAGCATCCAGGGACCAGCCAAGTTTTCCGAGGGCTGGCAACGCACGGAACAGCATTTGGCAACCAACAAGGTCGAGAACTACAAGATTCAGGTGGGGCCGCGGCTCGCAATGGATCCTGTATCGGAGACATTCCCAGGCAACGACAAGGCCAACGCAATGTTGACCCGCGAATACCGCTCTGGATATCGAATCCCAAACGCGGACGCGGTATAAAGGAATTCGCAATGCTGAGGCAACAAAAACAGCCCCCCAGCGGCACCATCATCCTGGATCAACCCGGCACGAGAAACGCGTTATCTCGCGCTATGGTTGCCGCATTGATCCAGGCCTTTGCGGATTTTCATCGCGAGAAATCGGTTCGCGCTATCATTCTGACAGCCTCCGGTTCAGTGTTTTGTTCCGGAGTCGATCTCAAGGAATGGAGCGAAATCGCAAAGGAGAATGAGCCGTTTGAACAATGGCAAGAGGTTGCTTCGGAGTTGCAAGAACTCATCGAAGTGATGCTGCGATTCCCTAAACCTATCATCGCAGCCATCGACGGACCGGTTTTGGGAATCGGAATGGCGCTGGCTCTGGCCAGCGATCTCATCGTCGGAAGCGCGAATGCCGTCTTTGAACTGCCCAGCCCAAGGCACGGTCAGATCTCCGGACTGGTCGCTCCGCTGCTATCGTTTCGCTGCGGCGCTGGAGTCGCGGCAAGATTGTTGCTAGGAGCCGAACCGTTGGAAATGAGCGAAGCCCATCGGCTGGGTATGGTTCACCATGTTGTTGCGCCGGAAATGGTCTGGGCCAAGGCTCATGCCACGGCTGCCAAGATTGCCGACGGGGCTGCGGAAAGCGTCCAATTGAGCAAACGACTGCTGAACGAAATGATCGGCGAGTCGTTGTTCTCCCAGTTGTTTAGCGGAGCCGCCATGATGGCCACCGCCTGCAGCACCGATGCATCCAAAGAAGGACTGCTGGCTTTCGCCGAAAAGCGTACACCTAAGTTCTTGTAAAACGTGCTGAAGTCGTCTCAGCAAGCGACATGACGTTTCAGTATTTCCTGCATGGCTTTTAATGTGTAAGGTTTTCTCAGGAAGTCCGAGCCCTTTTCCGGTTGCGTGTCTATGTTGCCACTGGTCAAAATGACCGGGACCTCAGGATGATGCAGCCGAATCCAAGCGCGCAAACCGAGGCCGTCCATTTCTCCCGGCATATGGATATCGGTGATGAGGATCTGCGGAGGATTCATTTGCTGAAAGCAACGGATGGCCTCTTCGGAACAATTTGCTTCCAGTACCTGATGGCCAAGCATTCGGATCATGAATACGGTGGCCCAACGCACGGAATCGTGATCATCAACAACCAAGATCGACTTTTTTGCGTCAACAACGACTGCGTTTGCGTCTTGCATTTTCGCTTCTCGATGGCGTCAAAGA
>JANODW010000260.1:0-5702 GCA_031412875.1 Pirellula sp.
CATCTCGATCAACGACAGTTCGCAGGCCATGTCGGGATGCGCTTGGCGTAGCTCCCGCTGGACTCGCTGAATCGACTGCGGAAGGGTGATGCCTCCGCTCACGATCATGTTGATCATGTCCAGCGTATCGGGCAGGGCGTAACGAATCCGGTTGCGGCGGGCTTCGGCTTGTGAACTGAGTACGATTCGCGGAAGGGCGATCAAGCTACCCAGGATGACTCCGCCCACGATCAAGATGCGCGCGGTGAGATTTTCTTGAGGGTCGGCCAACCGTCGCTTCTTTTTGGAACTGGATGTGCGGTTGCCCGATGCAAACCCATCGCAAAGCGGGAGGGCCTTTTGTTGCTCCTCTAGCAACCTCGCTACTTTCGAGGAGCGAAAGGCGACTTTGCTTAGTCGCCTTTCGCTCCGCGAAAGTGGCGTTTTTCCATTGCGTCGTAGGTTGCGTATTTGTAAAGGTCGCCAAGGGTTGGGTAGTTGAAGCAGACTTGATTAAACAAATCGGCTGTGGCATTCATGGTCATCGCAAGCAGTCCTAAATGAACCACTTCCGTCGCTTGTTCACCCATCACATGAACGCCCAAGAGACGCATGTCATCTGCATGAAACAGTAGCTTCAAAAACCCAACGTTGTCACCGATAATGTTCCCGCGTGGAATGTCTGAATATTGGCAGCGTCCGGCGATGTATCGAACTTTATTCTCGATGAGCAATTCCTCCGTATCACCGACGAAACTTGCTTCTGGAATTGTATAGATTCCAGTTGGCAGCAATGGAGCGAGATTGCAGGCCCATGGCTGATCAAATGCATGGCAGACTGCCACGCGGGCTTGTTCGATTCCGGTGGCAGCAAGTGCCGGTGCGCCGATGACATCCCCCGCCGCGTAGATGTGTGGCACCTCCGTGGATTGATAGTGCGCACCGACTTGGATGAGACCGCGAGTGCCAAGGGTCATTCCGGCTGCCGCCACGTTTAGGGTAGCGGTATTGCTGCTTCGGCCAGCACAGACGAGAACCCCGTCGCACTCAATCGCACGCCCTGAAGCTAGTTGAATCAGAACGTTACCTGACCGTGTCTCGCCGCATTCCAGCACCTGTTCTTTCCAATGGAACTGAATGCCATTGGCCGTCATCGCGTCTACCAGTGCTCGAGAGACTTCTCGATCGAGAAACGGAAGCAACTTATCACGGCCATCGACAAGATGGACTTCCGTGCCCAATGCTGCAAAAGTTCCAGCGTACTCACAACCGATGACACCCGCACCGATGACCACTAACTTCTTCGGCAACTCCTTGAGTTCAAGTATTTCATTGGAATCGTGAATGCGGTCATCCTCGAAATGGAACTCGGGCGGTCTGAGCGGCGAGGAACCTGTTGCAATCAAAACTTTTTCAGCCTCCACATAATTCTCCCTTCCACTATCATCGACGATTCGGATCGAATGTGGATCAAGAAAGCTGGCAGTGCCATGCAGAGTCGTGACGCCTCGTAGCCGGAGTTGCCCCTCCGATCGACTGCGTTCCTGTGACTTTACCCGTCTTTCATGGCCCATAAAATCGGCGATGGTTGCCTCGCGTCGCAAAGACAAATCCACTCCGAAAAGTCGTCGAGATCGCCCGCCAGAAAGAACGAGTGCCGTCTCTCGAAGTGTCTTGCTTGGTATCGTGCCCGTGTTAATGCCCGCGCCACCTACGACCGGCGCCTTCTCAATGAGCAACACGCGTTTTCCTAGGGTTCCGGCCACGATGGCACCACTCACGCCCGCTGGTCCACCACCGATCACTACGAAATCGAATCGATTGGAACTAGGTACTTGAAAAGTCATTCGGCCATTTCCTGATGTTATTGCAATTAGTCTAGTCGAAAAGTCAGGCCCAGCGATATCGTTGAACGTCCGCAGCAGGCTGCCACGGATTGTATCGTCGCTCCTCCGAGATTTTTCATCGAATCTCCTGAACTCGAGTCCGTGCGTCGAGAACAGAACAGGTTAAACCTAAAGCCTCCTCGAACTGGGCGATTCTTATTTCTCGCGCCAACCCAAATGATCTGCATCTTCGCCGTTGTTTGTGGTCGTACCAAATTCGCACGCGAATTGCATCTATAGAAAAAACAACAACCCGAACGTCGGTCACGTTGCATTTGGCTATCTGGATTGCAGATTCACCGTGTTGGATCAGCAAGCAGTCCTCGAATACCGAAACGCGTTCGGGAATCGCTCGATGAACCCACGACATTGCGTAGAACGCCAGAAATAGACCAGGAATCTGGATGAGTAGCCACCGAAGATTTGCAAGCGGCATCAATGGGAATGCCAGTCGAAAACAGAGAACGATCACGAAACAGCACACACATGAACCAATGAGAATCCTAAAAAAAGATGGGAGGTTGAAAAGCCTACGCCATTGGCGATTCGTCGCCGCGCAGTGTGACCAATATGGTACCCACCAACTTAATAAAGGCTTAGATAAAAGTTTGCGTTTCGCCATTGCAAGAACGGGTGAACGATCAGGAAGATACCCAATTCCACTACATCCAGCAGCCCCAGAGCAACTTTATTTGGTCAGGATCAACTTGCCCTGCCGGGTCCTGCGAAGTCGATAAATTTCACCGTTGTTCTCAATCCACACTTCATCTCCACAAC
Source organism: Pirellula sp. (assembly GCA_031412875.1). Taxonomy (GTDB): domain Bacteria; phylum Planctomycetota; class Planctomycetia; order Pirellulales; family Pirellulaceae; genus JBKCUI01. The sequence goes on from JANODW010000260.1 coordinate 2,643, forward strand.
GGCAAAGCTCCTCAAATTTGACGATTTTGAGATTCTTCCGAAGCAGCTCCTGCCGCAGAAAGTCACTATCTAAAACGTCTCCCTGGTCCGGTGTTGCCACTTGGTTCTCGGTAAGAAAGGAATGACACAAAACTTTTCGCAACGCCAAGTGCGAAAAACCAAAATCGTATTCTCCACCAACCCAACAAAAACCGCAATGGTTTTTTTGAGATTGATTCTCATTAACGGACGCAAGCGTCGCGGATGACTTTCGTTACAATCGAGTTTTTATCCGTTCTGTCGGTCCCACTGCACTCCAAGGAATCTACCCGTCATGGCTCGAAGTTTCTGCGCTACGCTTTTGGCGGGCTTGCTCGGCTCCCTTTGCTTTTTCGAAAGTTCGTTTGGCTTCCAAGACTCTGCGATTCCGACGGCGACGCTTGGTTTGCAGGAGGTGACCGAAGGGCGAGTGACGGGAACGATTGCGTTTCTGGCGAGCGATGAACTTGCCGGCCGCGCTACTGCGTCCACCGAATTCAACATCGCCGCTAGCTATGTCGCTTCTCGATTTCGCGGCGCTGGGTTGGACGGCAAACTTGGTGACGGCAACTATTACCATGTCACCAAAAAGCAAATGGTCAAGACGCCGTCGGGGCCCGTCAAATTGTTCGGAACCAAGCAGTCAAGCACCGAACGAACGCCGCTTGCGAATCTAGGGTTGCTGGCTGCAGGACCAGAACCTTTATCGTTTTCCGGCCCGCTCAAGATTGTCGATTTAGCGAGCGAGTTGCCCACAACAGGTCTAGAAGGTGTTGTCGGCGGAATGATGGCAAGCAATGCCATCGGACAACGCATGCTGTCCCAAGTTGCACGCATGGCAAGCACCCTCAAAGCCGCTGGAGCCAAGGGCCTCCTGCTGGGAGTTGCGGACGATAGCGATTTGATCGGATTGGCAACGGAAGGGCAGGAGAAACCTCGCTCGGAAGGTGGGCGTTCACGCTTTGAAATTCCCGTGCTGCTAGTACCGCAAGCGTCACTGGCAACCGCTTCGATTCAACTCGAACTGCCCGCGGCCATCACATCGGAAGCACCCATGCGAAACGTCATCGGCTTGCTCGAAGGGACCGATCCGGAACTTTCCAAAGAAGCCATTTTATTTAGTGCACACCTCGACCACTTAGGGTCAAAACCGAGCGATGGAGATGGCATTTATAACGGTGCGGACGACGACGCATCGGGAGTCACCGCCGTGGTTATGTTGGCGGATGCATTTTCCAAAATGCCCCGACCAAAACGTTCTTTGCTGTTCATGACATTCTGGGGCGAAGAGTCAGGGCTATTGGGCTCCAAGCAATTCACCGAAACACCCTCTTGGCCTCTCGACAAAATCCGAGCCAACATAAACATCGAAATGATAGGTCGACCCGAGCCAGGGGCCAGAAACAAAATATGGATGACTGGTTGGCAAGAATCCGACCTCGGCTCGCTGATGAATACCGCGTCCCAACCTTTCGGCGTCGAAATCTTCGATCATCCGAATTTGAGTGCAAAGCTATATCGTTCCAGCGACAACTGGTCCTTCGTCCAAAAAGGGGTAATAGCGCACAGCTTCTCAGCGGGTTCCCTCCACCCTGACTATCACAAACCTGACGACGAATGGGACCGATTAGAAATCCCGCACATGACGCGCGTCATCCAAGGCCTCTTTGTGGCTAGCCTTCCGCTAGCGTATGGAAAAGTCACTCCTAACAAAGCCAAGTGAGCGGAGGGACATGCAAGTGCGTAACAACCAGCCGTAGTTTGGGACCATTGTCCCGAACGATCAATTGTCCAGAACGAACAAACGGACGGGACAATGGTCCCATCCTACGGTAGTAATGATCCCGCCGCTACTGATGGCACATCAACATGGCTGAGTTTCGAAGGAAGCTGTCGTCCCCACGTTGGCGAAACTATTTTGCAGTGGGCTCTGCAGGCTTTTGGGCAGACTCCCCCGTTTTTTCCTGAGCGGTCTTTTCTACCGAAGCCTTGTCCGGTTCTGGCAAGTTTAACCAACTTCGCCATCGACTCTCTTGTTCTTCTGTCGGCTTGGCAACGCGAGCAATTCTCCAGGACGTTTCGGGTTCGTTTGCCAGTTTCAATGCAAGCTCGATGATCTTTCCTCGCCTTGCTATCAGGCATTTGCAAACATCGTTCGCTTTATACGAATTGAGCCGATCGACCCAGGTTTCTGCCGTCACGCGGAACCCATCAAAACTGATTAGCTCATCGCCCACGTTGAAGCCTGCGAGGCTAGCGGGCGAATCGCGAGTGACTTTGTCGACTATGGCTTTCCCTTGTGTTGCAACAAGATCCATTCCGACATACACGTTGCCGTAAACGGATTTTTCCGGCGGTGGGTCCTTGTCCGTCTCCTTCTTTTTCCATTCTAAACCGAACCAATCCAGCATCTTGGAAAAATCTAGCTCTTGCGTCGTCTCGAGATGTTCGAGAAGCCAATCGTCGTACGACAACCCTGCCACCTGGCTCACAATGTTGCTAAAGTCTGCATTGGTGTAACCGGATTCGCGGTGCGATTGCCACAACTGCCGCATGACATCATCGAGTGACTTGGCACCTGCGGTTTGCGATCGGATCTCGACATCGAGCAACAGTCCAATCAACGCCCCCTTGAGGTAATAACTGATCCGGCTGTTGTTCGCGTTTTCATCTGGTCGATAGTATTTGATCCACGCATCGAAGCTGCTGTCGGCGAGCGATTGCGATAAGCGACCGGGCGCGTTTTGGACTGCAGCGATGCTCTTGCCAAGTTTGTCCAGATACTCTTTCGGTTTGCAAAGCCCACTTCGGGCTACAAATAGTTCGTCGTAATAGCTCGTGATTCCCTCGGCCACCCAAAGTTCATGGAAATACTGCTCGTTGTTGTAGTCGTATTGCTGGAGCACTTTGGGTCGAAGCCGTCGGACATTCCAAGCGTGAAAGAATTCGTGGGATACCAAACTGAGCCAGTCCGAATACTTCGTACGTTGACGCTGCGACCACCGGCCGGTCATCAGCACGCAGCTATTGTCATGCTCCAAT
>JANODW010000261.1:0-1419 GCA_031412875.1 Pirellula sp.
TGCTATCCCATTGGAACAGCTCATTTTGCCGGTCGAGACCGCCGCCAAGGATTGGACGCAAGAGGTTTGGGCGCTCAATATGACGAGAACCATTCCGGGGGTGGGGTCGCATTCGCATGCCCCCTCCCGATCCGATCGGGCCGCCGCGGACGATTGGGTTCTGTTGGATGTCGGCTTGCCCAATCGGTGATCGGCCCAAGGCACTTGTATTCGTAGCGGCAGGGGGCGAGCCCTCCGGTGTCGCGGCAGTTGATGCGCATTTGATGTTGTATCACCGGACGGCTTGCGCCGTTCCGCTAAAGTGAGCGCCATTTTGGCTAGCGCCCAATGGCATGCACTGTCGTAGCGGAGGTCGGACTCCATTTGGGCTTGTTGCGTATTGCGACTTTAATCTATATGCGTCTTTGGTAGAAAAAAGTTTGGTGGCAGTGCGCTGCCCGGTGTCTCCAATCTCGCGATCGAAATCGAATTGATGTTAGGCAAAAGAAACCGAAAAAAGGATGCGGTTCAAATTGATGTCGATTGGCTTCTTGGCGAATCCACCGCTCCTTCCGAAAAACGCTTTCCTTGGTTTCGAAACCTTTCCTTGTTTTTGGTCGCAGTGCTGGCAATCTTGTGGTGTTGGCCCATCGCATCGCGTCAATGGTTGAACTGGGAGCTGCAACGGCAACTTGCCAACGCTGCCGATGCGCCCTCCGAGGACGTTCTGCCGATCATGCTCGCGATCCACGAGCTCAATCCGGACAACAGCGAAGCGATGGTCGAACAATTGGCCAACGTTGATGCAAGCAAACGTTTGTTCGCATTCCATTTTTTGGAGGAGCGGATTCAGCAGTGGCGACAAACGTCGAATCGTCCGCACTCCGCGATTGCGATATTGGTCAATGCGTTGCACTCTGAGCGGTTGAACGCGCCTGCATCGCTGTATTTGAGAGCACAACTGGCGACCCAATTGAAACCGCTCGTGGATAGCAAACATCCCAATGCCACAAAGTTGATTGCGTCGATCGATAGGATACTGGCTTTAGGCGAACCCGCGGTGCAGGCGGACGAACGAAGCAGAGCTCCTGAAATTAAACAAATTGCTGCACCTGTGTTAGCAGCCTCCTATCGAATCACCGATCACAGCTCTCAAAGCGGTGATCCTACCGGTTCCCAAGCCGAACCGTCTCCCGTTCGTATTGCTGGACCGTCGCAAGGGCACGTTTTGACGAGCATGCGAACGGCAACCGATCCGCCGGTTTCCGTTGCTACCAATCCCTCCCTCCCGATCAAGCTCTCGATCCCTAGAACCGCCATCGAGGGAGTCGGAATGCAGATCACCGATAGCGTGGAGCACTTGACTCCACCGTCTCCCGTCGCATCGGTTTCTGCAGCGGAAACCATGACATACCACCACGAACCGATCAGCATCAACGG
>JANODW010000262.1:0-6517 GCA_031412875.1 Pirellula sp.
GGAGCATGCAATTCGACGATGGTCTGATCCACGTTCACCAGTTGTCCATCCTGAATGCAAACCGTCGCAATGAAACTGTGGACGGGGCTGCAAACATCGACGTCGCTCGATGGCCGGACTTCGAAATTCCCAGTCGAGGTGTACTCCAGGGGAATCCAGAAACATGCGATGCCGCATGCAGCCAACAGTACGACCAATCCAATCGTCCGTCGTGTTCGTTTTGTAAACATGAACAAAAATTCCTTTCCAATGAATCCACGAAAGACACGTTGAATCCCATAGTAAAGCAAACAACTAACAAATACCGTTCCGAACCATCCGTAACCTCCCTGGGCAATTTCCAACAGCCTCACGCCCACCCATGTGAGCAAGCTCAATCCAAAGAACCACATCACCATTCCATAGAAAAAAGTAAAAATCGGCATCCTCGGTGCTACCGGCTTTTTGGCACCCCATAGCAACCAGTTCAACGTTCCTACCCAATACTGCCTAGCTTGTTTATATAAGTTCGGATATTCGAGAAGATCGCTCACAAGGTAATAGCCGTCCAACCGAATGAGCGGATTGAAATTCATCAGCGAGCGGGAGCCACATGTCGTAAGCAATACGAATGCAACATAATTTACAATCGAATCACTCTCGGAAACTCGCCAGACCAAAACACTCAATGCCCAAATACACAAGTCGCAGTATCCCCCTGCTAGCGTAATTGCAAGTCGCTTCCACCGTTCACGAATAATCCATGCATCCGACACATTGACGTACAAGCAAGGGATGAAAATCATGAATAGGAAACCCGCTTCGGTCACTTGCCCACCGAATCGCTTGCAAGTCGCTCCATGACCCAGCTCATGAAGCACCGTCGAAGCGAAGATCGACAGGATCCCTACCAGCACCGACTCCCACCGAATCGCATTCTGCAAGCCCACGACCAAGTCTGCGGTGTTGCTGATCAAGATGCAAAAAGAAACGAGAATCATTGTCGACGTCAACAAAAAGAATGGCTTGGTCCATAAGATCGGGAAAGTCCGGACAAACCACCCTAGAAAGCGATCCGGGTTGACCATCGGCAAACGGTAGTAAAGGATACTACCCCCTCGACCCGAATGAGACTCCTCATCGTCATCATCCTCTTCATCGCCGGACACCGCCCGCTTCTTGGGGTTTTGCTTGGAAGCATCAATAAGATCGCGGACGTCCTTTAACAAGCCCTTTTCAGCAAGCAACTGCAAGAAGTCTTTGAAGTCCGTGTATGCAAGCGCTTCATCGAACTTCGTGTGGAACGAATCTTTCACCTGATAATAGGTGACGTTCCCTCGCAACTCCTCAAGAAGAAATGCTTCCTGGGGTCCAACGCGAAAATAAGCCTTGGTCCTCAGATCGCGAACCGCAAATTGATCGTCGCCAATCTGATGAATAGAAACTGTCTCGGTCAAACACCATTTCAAAGGCGACGCAATCGCCTCGCCTGCATTGTTGTCGACCGATTCAAGTAACATCTTGCTGCCTACCACCTGTTGAGGAACTCCGATCGCTTTCGCGAAGACTCAGTTTGTCTCTGGCGAACGAAGGGTGACGCGTATGCTCTCGTCTTCCGATAACACATGGACATAAAACGGTTGGCCCGCCTCATGCAGCTTGGCCGCTCGATGATGCCCGTCGATCAGGACGTGACCGTGAAGCCGTTCGTCGCCGGAGACATACCAATAATGCGCGATGATGCCAGGGTAACGCGTGTCAATATGGTCCAGGTGAGGGCGATGGATATGTGCCCACTCCAAACTATGAGCGACGTCCTCAGGTTCCAATTCCACAGAAGGCCGACCGTCGGACACAATTTCACGAGCCAAATCAACGTCGAACTTGTAGCTTCCGTAAAGCATTCGATAAAACTCGGGGCCCGATTCGCACTGAGGACATTTTGGTTCCTTTTTGGATGCCACGGAAACTGCTTTTTTCATCGTTTGCTCTCGTCGTCAAGGTCCGAAAAAAAAGAGAACGACAATCGGATTGCCGTTCTCTCTATATTAAAACGCAAGGCGAATTTATGCGCCTCGAAAAACTATCTGCACTTACCTTTTCCGGATTTGCCTTTTCCAGAATGTCCCTTTCCGGATTTACCGGATTTGCCTTTGCCAGAATGTCCCTTGCCGGATCCACCCTTTCCAGAGCCACCCTTGCCAGAGCCACCCTTGCCAGAGCCACCGCCGTAACAGCAGAGGGATCCTGGAACAATTCTTTCTTCCAGTTTTTCCATGCGGAACTTGCTCATAATGTACCTCGTGTTGATAGAGAGAAAACGATTTACCTAACTCTCAAAACATGCTAGTCAGAAAGAAAGCACGTATCAATATCCCCCTAGTGGGGGAGTGACGGTGGTTCCGAACGACGGTGAGTCTGTTTCAGCCTGCTGATCGACTTACATCACGGCCGGTACAAAGAACCAAACCAGCGTTAACACGACACAGATCGTATATGCAACAAATAAACTGGGGCGAAACACACGCAATGGGACATATGCATCACTCTTCTCGAACAGCTTGCTGAGGACCCGCCAATAATAGCCTGCAGCGATAACCGCGTTGAATGCCATCAACACAGCCATAGCAATCGACCACGGATCTCTCGTCCCTGCCGCGATCGTTCCCATGAACACCAAGAACTTCGCCCAAAAGCCCGCAGTCAGTGGCAGGCCGATCAAGCTGATCAGGCAAACGGTCATGCCGATTGAAGCAGCCGGCCGTCGATAAAACATGCCCGACAAATCACCGATCAATTGCGTTTTGCCTCCTGCTGCCTCGATCTCTCCCAAACAAGCAAAGAAACCTAGCGTCATCGCTGCATACGCTGCCAAATACGAAAAAAGAACATCGGGCTCTGCATTTTGTCGCAGCAATGCTGTCAACGCCAGCAGCAAGTAGCCTGTATGCGCAACGCTCGAGTACGCCAACATCCGACGGAGGTTGCTCTGTGCAGATGCCATAAAGTTTCCCACCAACATGGTGATCGCAGAACAAACGAACAAGACAGGAACGACAACCGCGGTTGCCTCCGGTCCCACCCCCGTTCCGAGAACTCGAATCAATGCAACAAAGCCAGCAACCTTGGGCAGGTAACTCATGATGCCAGCCAACGTCAGGCTTGCTCCCTCGAATACATCTGGTGCGTAAAAATGGAACGGCACTGCCGTGATTCGAAAGGCCAAACCACACATCACCAAGACGAGTGCGAACGATACCAGTTTGCCGCCTGTTGCGTACTCCGTCTGAATCACTTGCAAATTTGTTGAACCTGCGAATCCGTACAAATAGCTGAGCCCGAGCAAAAAGAAGCAAGATGCAAACGCGCTCAGCAAAAAGTATTTGATCGTCGCTTCGGCGCCCGCGTTGTCTCCCTTGGTGATCCCCAACAGAATGTAGGTGGGAATGCTGATCAGTTCCAAACCCAAGAAAAGTGAGACCAAATCATTGGATGCGCCCACCACCGGGATCGCTCCAATGATGATGAGCAAACAACCGTAGTACTCGCCGAGGTTCGCTTTCGGGGCTGTGGACCAAGACATTAAAACCAAAATCAAACCCCCTAACAGCGAAAGCCGTTCCGCGGCCAACGCGATTTCATCAAATCGAAACAAGCCTTGTCCAAGGTCCGGTGGGGTGACTCGCATCAGCCCAAGAAAGGCGGCGATTGCCAACAACGCAATCGAGACCGAGGCGACCAACGTCCGCTGCTCATGTACATTGCGCGCCACTCCTTGACGGAGCACTAACGAAGCAGCCATCACAATGGAGCCACCGAGTATCAACGTGATCGCGGGCGCCATTTGCGCCAAGGAGGATTGGAGGGTTTGAAGTGTGTCCACAGTAAATTCAGACTCTTGATTCGTCGGTTGCGAAAGCGGGGACTAGGGTTTGGATTGCGCTACGAGCTCGTCCATGTCGGGATGCGTTGCTTTAACGCTCGGTTCAGAAACGCGGACGATGCGGGCGATGTCCTTTTCAATCAGCGTGATGATGTCTTGGGGTCTTAAGCCGATGAACAAGCAAACAGCAGCCATCGCGACTAAAGGCAAATACTCGCCGGTCTGGATGTCTGCCGTGAGGCCGACCGAGACTTTTCCAGCCCTTTCGCCATCGCTTCCAAATAGGATCCGTTGGACGATTCTCAATCCGTACCAAGCCCCCAAAACCGTTCCAAGGACCGCAATCCCCGTGAAGAATCCCGACACTCGAATCATGCCGGTCATCGCCAAGATTTCGCCGACAAAACCATTCAGCCCAGGGAGTCCCGCGCCCGCCAAAGTAAAGAACACCATCATGACGCCGAGTTTGGGATAGGCCGCAGCCAGACCGCGATCCTGGTCGGCCAAGGATAGCTCTCCGCGACGCTGTTCAATCATAGCCAACATCAGAAACATGCCGCATGTGATGATGCCATGGTTAAACATCTGAATCGCTGCGCCAGTCAGTCCTTCGGTGTTCATCGCCATCAGACCCAACGTAATAAATCCGACGTGGCTCAGCGAACTATAAGCCAAAACACGACGCAAATCGGTCTGAGAAAGCGCCACTAATGCGCCGTAAACAATAGCCAGCGCCCCCAGCCCACCAAACAGCCATTGTGCAGACGAACTCAAGGCAACCGGCGCCAAAGGAATCACAATTCGAAGGATTCCAAAAACCCCTAGCTTTGCGACAACCGATGCAATAAACGCCGTCGTATTGGGATGGGATACCGCGTACGTCGTCGGTAGCCATGTATGCAACGGCAGGATCGCAAGCTTGATCCCAAAACCCAGAAGCAGTAACCAAACAATCCATTGATCTCTTGCAACAATGATACTCATAGCCGATGCCGAGTCGATAACGCCCGACCCGACGGCCGCAAGCTGTCCAGTGCTGGCAATCGCAGACAGGGCTGGCAACGATACGGTGGAATCTCGGTCGGCAGCGGCGGAGTTCAACGCCAATCCGATCAACCCGAGCACCATAGGCACACTTCCTACCAGCGTGAATAGCAGGAATTTTCGAGACGCATGCAACGCTTCTGAATTCTTCCCCCAACCATTGATAAGCAATACCAACGGCAAGAGAACCGCTTCAAAAAAAAGATAAAACGAAAGCAAGTCCATGGACAGAAAAACGCCTAGCAACATCGATTGTGAAATGAGCATCAAAGCCAGGTACTGAGGCAATCTCTCTTTGATCTGAATGGTTGCGAGGCTCATGGTGACCAAACCTACGATCCCCGTGAGCAGGACCATTAGCGCCCCGATCCCGTCCGCGCCGAATTGCAATTTCCATCGCACGACATGGCCGCCTACCGAGACAGGCAAATGCACCTGCAACCAATCTGGCGCGAAGGACAGCCTCGGCACGATCGTTGCGCCGGACGGTCCCTGCGATTCTGAGACGCCTCCCAACGAGTAGACTTGCGCTACCAACATGAGGCTCATCACCAATACCAATCCCGCCGAACAAACCGCTGCGCCGACTAGCGCCTTGCCTCGGTTTCCAGCGAGAAAAATCCCCAGCCCAACAAAAAGGGGCAGCAGGATCAGCAATGGGATAAGTAAAGTCATGATTCTCAAAAAATCTATCGAGTAGCGATCCAAACAGCCAGTGCTGCAATACCAAACGCGGTCATGTACGTGTAGCCAGGTACACTGCCGTTTTGCATGCGTTGCCCAATCAATCCAAACAATCTCGGTACGGCTGCAATCTGCAACGCGAGCTTGTCGATAACATTGTCGTCAAACCATGCCAACAGTTTGGCAAACCATTCCAGGGGTGCGACGATCAAGACACTGTATGCCCAATCGATGTACAACCGGTTGCGGCCAAAGTCCGCAAACGCAACCATGGGCCCCGCCGTTTCCGTGCTCGGTCCCTTTTTGGACAAAAGATATCCGATCGCTATCCCGGCGATCGCCAACAACGCAGAAACCACCATCACCCACAGTTCTTCGTGATGTTCCGAATGGCTGCCGCTGAGCTCCCGGGTTTGTTGCAAATAATTAGAAATCCCATGCGTTGGTCCTAAGAGCATGCCGACCAATACCGCACCAACAGCCAGAACAGCCATAGGCGCTAACATCACACCCGTCGCTTCGTGCGCGTGGTGCCCGGCTTCCTCCGGTAATTTTTCAGCCCCGAGAAACGTACTGAAATACGCTCGCGAAGTGTAGACCGCGGTCATTAGAGCCGTTGCGAAACCAATGCCCAGTAAAACAGTAAACTGAGCGCCATACTCTCCATCTTTGCTCGCTTCGGCTAAAACCGCCAAGATCCCGTCCTTGCTGAAAAAACCTGCCAGCGGCGGCATTCCAGCGAGCGCCAAGGCTCCCACTAGGAACAGAATGTTGGTCATGGGCAGAACCTTTCGAAGCCCGCCAAAGCGTCGCATATCGATCACGTCTCCCATGGCATGCATCACGTTGCCCGCAGACAAAAACAGCAACGCCTTAAAAAAAGCATGGGTGACCAAATGGAACATAGCGGCGACCACTGCGACGACC
>JANODW010000263.1:0-3922 GCA_031412875.1 Pirellula sp.
TCCACCGAGGGCTCGACAAACAGACGGAACTCGACATGGCAGACGTCGGTAACTTCTTTTGCAACTTCGAACCGCTCACCCGCAACGTCATCGAAAAAGAAATCGCCGACATCATTGAGTTTGAACAATACACTGCACCGATGCGAGATAGGTTGAGTTCCTTTAACGACAGCAATTTGTCCTATGTGGTGTCGTCGGCCCAGCCGCGTATCGTCGATGGCTTGCCCTCCAAAAACCCGCGATACCTTCAGGATCGCACCGACCTGCGCGACCCCTTCGATCGCTACGTGGCGCACCGGGGAATGCAGCTCTATCGGGCGACACCTGCCGGCCAAAGCGTGCCGGCGCCTGTCAACGCGATCCTTTCAGGGAGAAGAAACAATCCTCCAGATATCAAGGCGGGGATCCGATCCCTGGCCGTCTATAGCCCCATTCATTATCAGGAACTGCCTGAGTTGATTATGGACTACATCTGTTCGCTCACGGGCAAAAGCCCCTCGACAACCGGAGCGGGCAGCGAAGGTGCACTCACCAAAGCGCCCTTCAATGCGCTCAACATGGTCTACGATCTCAATACGACCATCGTCAGCATGATCCTAACCGGACTCGGTGGATTCAGCACCGCCGCTGGACACATCGGTCCCGAAATTGAAGTCGGTCACGATATCAGCATGTTCGTACCAGAAATCTGGTGCCGACTGCGCCCCGAAGAACGCGAACCTCTGTTTCTCATGAATGAAGGATTGCTCGAGAAAATCGAGGACTTCCAACACAATGGAATCCCCATTCCAGCGAGCCGACTCGGGTATCGAATCACGGCCCGCTTTGTGCGCCGATACTTTGGACGTGTCTTTGATAACCCCAGCAAGGTTTTCGATGAACGCATCCTCTGCCCCGAAAAGCAAGATCTCGAATCCTTTGCCGACGGCATCCTGCACATCGCCGAAGCCCAAAAGAGGGTCGCCGAAATCTATCTCCATGACGGTAGCTTCAAACTCGCCTGCCCTCCATTGCAAGCCCTTTTGAAAATCATGGCCGAAGGAGAATGGAATGGCTTGGGACTCAATGCACCCGAAGTCCGGTCGCTATTCACCCGTGAAAACTTATTGGCAAGCACTTGGTATGCAGCCCGGTTGGCCGCAAAACAAAGGGTTGACCAGAAGCTCTGGCAACGCCATACCAACTACCTCGCCGAATACTGCAGCCGACCCACCCACTCGGCGGTGACCAAACGGTTGGGCTTGTTCAAAAGACTCGACGAAGCGAAAGCCATGCTCGCCGCTTGCTCCCAGCCCGACTATCGAGACTCCCTGCTGGGAACCCTCGGCGTCGATCCCTCGCTATAAACCGCTCCACCGCAAACGCGAGGACTCCAGGAAACCAAGCCTGCTGTCCTCGCCATAACCCCATCGATTCCGATAACCCGTTCTATCGCTATATCCCCGTCCAAATCGGACGAACGACCTGGAGTTTTAGATAAAATTTGTTGACTGGGTTGGCGTTTCCGATTCTAGAGTGAACTATGTCGGTAACAGATTTCGCGTCAACCGCCATCAAGGAATGGTGGCACTGGAGCGTGCCTCGTAAAAGCACGTCGGCCAGAGAGTTCACGGCGCGGTTTACAAAAACTTTTTTTGTTTGGAGACATTTCCATGCGTCGATTGATCATTACTTTGGTTGTCGTTGCCGTTGCTGCTTTTTCATCCTCGAACGCTTCGGCCGGCTTGTTCTGTAAGAAGAACTCCTGCTGTGAGCCAGCACCAAGCTGTTGCGAAGCACCTGCTCCAACATGCTGCGACGCTGCTCCAGCTTGCCGACCAAAGTTCTCCCTCCCCAAGCTGAACCTCGGCTGCAAACTCAAAGGCTTGATGAAAAAGTCGAGCTGCTGTGACGCTGCTCCAAGCTGTGGATGCGATGCTCCAGCTCCATGTGCAGCTCCAGCTCCATGTGCAGCTCCAGCTCCTTGTGCAGCTCCAGCTCCTTGTGCAGCTCCAGCTCCTTGTGCAGCTCCAGCTCCAAGCTGTGGTTGCGAAGCTGCTCCAAGCTGCGGTTGCGAAGCCGCTCCAAGCTGCTGCAAACCAGCTCGCAAGCACCACCTCAAGAACATGTTTGCTTCTATCAAAGGCAAGTTCGCTTGCAAGAGCAACTGCTGCGATGCAGCTCCAAGCTGCGGTTGCGAAGTTGCAGCTCCAAGCTGCGGTTGCAACTAAGCTGGTGCGGATCCGCACCCTTGTCCCTTCCGTATCGCGGTAACGCAGATCGTTCGGGAAAAAAACATCGACGGTCGCGACAAAAATCGCGACCGTTTTTTATTGATCATTCCATTCGATCGGCTGCCGCTATACTGGTCCTTTGCACCCATTCGCAATCCGACCTCGGAGTGGCACATGAAACATGAAAACGGGCCTCGCTCCCCGATCGAGTCCTTTCCGATCGCTTGGGCCCAGTCCCTACCGGACATTCTGGGCTCGATCGCATTTGAAATCGAACACTCGGCAAGTGGCCCCTTTCCCCGAATGTGGATGGGCGTTGTCTCCTCGCACAGCAGCAGGCACGGATACGCCATTCAAGAATGGCAGGATTCGTTGCAGTCCGCGTTGCAACTCGCCATGCGTCAGCACTGGGGAATCCTTTGCGCTCGCAACGCTCCCTACGCGGACATCATCGTTCACGCTTGCAACCGCTACGCGATCCCATGCCGTGTCCTCCAAATCGATTCCGATGAAACGCCCCCCGTCCCCGCGATCGATCACGCAATGGATCAAGCCATGCATCAGGCGATGCGTGTGCGGCTGTTTTGCAAAAATGCAGAAAACAGTGTTGGAAGAACGGATATCCCAATCCACGATCGGGCAGTCGTCTTTCTCGGCGACAAACTCTTTGTTTTATCGCTGAACGATGGTGGCAAAATTGCTCGGTTGCTCGAACAACGCTTGGCTTTGGACAGCATCCCAGCAGGGACTACCTATTTGGCGATCCCAAATCGCCGGACCGAGAGATCGCGAAGTTCCGTTCGTATGGATTGGCTGGAACGCGGCGTCGTAGGCTGGTTGAACCCGCCGTCCGCACCGGATCCCGATGAAGGTTTCACAACGATCGTCCCCAACACCCAGTCCCAACCCGAAACCCAACCCGAAACCCACTCCGATACGCATTCCGATACCTATTCCTCACCCGTCCAAGCGACCTACCAGCCTATCCTGCCGATACACTTACTGGCCTCGTCTTGCTCGCAATATCTGATCCACTGCACTCGCTCGCGCTTAGGACCTTGGCCAGACCAATCGCTCTCTCAATTCCACGATGAACTGCTCCATCGTCCTTGGAAGACTCAGCCGACGGTGTTGCAGAGCCTGACGCGAATCCTGCAATTGCGACGCTTGATCGCAACCCATGCGTATCGACGTAGCGACATTGCAACGGTTTGCTTTTCCGGCAATTCCATTTCAGATCTTATGGCGATGCGTTGCTTTCGCTCCCATCTGGCCCGATGGGATTGGGAGCCGTACGGCATCATGATCGAACGCGGGTGGCTGGTCGAACAAGGGGCCAAGAAAGTGACCTACATCGATCGCGTTGCCGCTAAATCGAAAACGTCCGAGGAACTGGCTTTCTCTCAAATCGTCTCCAAGGAACCCACCTCTACCGATTGGAGCGAGGAACAGGAATGGCGATTCGCTGGGGATCTTCGGCTAAACGCCATTCCATTCTCGAAAGCCATTGTCTTCGTTCCAACCCTTTCGGACGCAATGGCTGTGCAACCCATCTCGCCATGGCCAATCGCTATTGTAACGATTTAATGGCGAAACATATCTGAAACACAGAGAAACGGAGGCCACAGAAGTCAGGTGCGATTCAATGCCCTCTGTGCCCTCAGTGCCCTCAGTGCCTCCGTGTTTCTAAGTATACGTCTCTCTTTTTC
>JANODW010000264.1:0-9203 GCA_031412875.1 Pirellula sp.
TCGTACTCGTACTCGTACTCGTACTCAGCGAAGCGGTACTCGTACTCGTACTCAGCGAAGCGGTACTCGTACTCGATCGCTTGTTTTCGAGTACGAGTACGAGTACGAGTACGAGTACCATCGCAAGCGATTGAGTAGCAACGGTATTTGGTTTTCTTTGAATTTTGTTCAAAAAAGATTTTGAACATCAGATCGAAAGGCGCTGTTAAGAACCTCTGTAACGAGTTGGGAAACGCAGTGCTCCTCAGGGGCTTTGCCCCCGAACCCCCAGGATTTTTCTAGGCATAAGCTCGGAAAATCATGTGGTGGTTTGCCTCAAATCTGCTTCAATGATAGCGCAGGGTGAAACGGACCAAGGCACTGTGGGGACACAACCTTAGAAGGGATAGCCTTGCCGATGGGAAGTCATCGAGAGCGTGACGTTAACGCGTCACGCTCATTTTGTTTCCCACAACTGATCGGTTTTGATCAGGTAGTTCAATGTTGTTATGAACTTTCTCATGCAGGCGACGATCGCAACTTTAGACTCTTTCCCCTTGGCTTTCAGGTGAACGTAATAGGCCTTCATCTTTGTGTTGCAGCGAATTGCCACCAGCGTTGCCATGTACAACACCGTTCGCACATTTCCACGCCCGCCATAGATAAAACGCTTGCCAGAACTATTTCCCGAATCGCGATTCATTGGCGCAACGCCAACAAGCTTGGCGATTTGTTCGCGATTAAGCTTTCCTAGCTCGGGTAAATGTGCCAACAGCACCGAGGCCACAACATCACCAACACCTTTGGCCGATTTTAAGATCTCAATCTTGCGATGATTCTTTGTGTCGGATCTGAGCATCTTGACCAACTTTTGGTCAACGCTTTTTAGCTCTTTTTCCAGCAAATCCAGCACTTTCTGGACACTCTTCTTTGCGTCAGCGTCCCATGTTTGCTTGAGCCTATTCTTTTCCTGGGTGATTAGGTTCACCAGCTGCGAACGGCGTGTCACGAGTGCCGCGTGCTTACGTTCTTCCTCTGACTGTGCCGAAGTCAAAACAGGTTTGAGCACCGCTGCAAACTGAGCAATCACCTTCGCGTCGATCTCGTCAGTTTTTGCATCCGCACCCATACTTCTAGCAAACTCTCGTACCCTTCGTGCGTTGACAACAGCGCGAGGAATATCGGCTTTCTCAAGCTTGGAAACCAAGAGCGATTCATAGCCGCCACTCGCTTCCATCACGAACACAACATCTAATCTGCCTTTCCACTTTTGACAAATTTTTTCGATCGAATCAGCGTCATTTTTAACTCGCTCGGCTTTACCCGTGCTCGCATCAAACAGATCAAGGTGCTTAGAAGCGACATCAACCCCAACGTAAGACTTTACATCCTGAATACTCATTTCATCCCATCCTAGTAATATTCGAGCTGTCCGATTTGCACGAACGCTCCTGCAACGGTTCGGGTTCAAAACAAGAACACGCTGCGATCTTGCTACTCAACGTCCTCAGAGGGCTACGAGTAAACGATCTACAACGCGTTTAGAACGTACTACGCTCTAAGAAAAAGCTTATCCGTACTGTTCGTCTAGGGGGAGATATCAGAAGATACTACGAGTTCGAAAACTCATAAAATCGAACATCGCTTTTTAGGTAGTTTTCAAGCCGCCGCTCGCCTTATAAAAGGCCATGATGCGAGCGTGGCACTGCTCGTTGGAGAAGTGCTTGACCGCCATCAGCCGATGGTTGTTTTCAAACTCGGTATGTTGGAGGCATTCGGCCATGGCGTTTGCGATCGATATGGCATTCTCTTTTTCGCCGTAGTAAATTTGGTTGAGTTGGAATTGGGGCGTTCCGAAACAATGAAGGCCAGGCGCATCGGTCAGCACCAGAGGGAGGCCGCTCGCGATCGCTTCGATCGCCGTGAGAGGCATTCCTTCGTAACGGCTGGTCAAACAGAATGCATCCATAGCATGAAAGAAGGCTTGAGGTTCTTTCCTATAGCCGGGATAGACCACGTCGGATGCGATTCCCAACGTGGATGCGAGCGATTGGATGGCGGTGAATTCGTTAGGGCTGCCGCTGCACGCGTGCAATAGCCGCAATGGGCGATCGGGAAATCGCTTGCGAAATATCGCGAACGCCTGGGTCAACGATTCTGGATCTTTTTGAAAACTAAGCCGACCGATCGAACCGATCACCCAGGCATCGGAGGGGATTCCGAACGTTTGCTTTGCTTGATGTTTTTCGTCGAGGTTCTTGGGGGGGCGAAAGCGAGCCACATCCACTCCGTTAGTAATGGGCGTCTCAAATCGGTTTGGCAATCGCAGTGTGTCTTTGGCAAAATCAGCTTCCTCCTGTGAGACATGCAGGGTGATCGCATGGGGTGCCAAAATCCTCTCGATAACGTTAAAGACGTGGCTCTTGAATCCCTTGCGAGGCCCCATTCCAAAATAGGCATGCGGTGTATAGAACGTCGGTGTCTTCGGCAAAACGAATGGCAATCGCGCGAGCCCACCTGCTTTGGAGGAATGCGCGTGCACAACGTCAGGACGAAACGATTTCATCAGCGACCTCAATCGATGCAACGCTTGAAAATCGTACAGTCCAGGTGCATTTCCAATCTTCAAGTCCAGCGTCGGGCCCCCGGCGGCTTGGACGCGATCGACCAGTTGCAACAAGCCATCGGAGCTTCGAACGGACGAATAGGCGATTCCGACCCGCCAATCCTCTTGGTTCAACAAAAACTCCACCAATCCTTCGACGTGTCTAAAAACGCCGTCGACTCCCGGCTCGAAAACTTGGAGGATGCGTTTGGTTTGTCCTGCTCTCCTTGGGGACTGGTCGGAAGGGAGCGCAGGGAAGGAAACAGAATCGTGGTTCATTTTGCCAAAGCTCGATCGTAGAGCCTGGTGAGTTCGCGAACGTGCGATGCCCGGTCCCATGGCTCGGACCAGTACCAATGATGAGCATTGCGGCCCAATCGCACCGCCAAATCGGTTTCTTGCATCCGCTTTATTTGAGTGCAAAGAGATTCGACGGAGCCGTGTTCAAAGTGCAACCCGCGATCGCCATGCGCGATCAAGTCGGCAGCGGCGCTGGGGCTGGAAACGATCGTAGGGATGCCTGCGGCTGCGGCTTCGATGACCACCAGCCCTAACGTTTCGTACCAAAGGGGTGGGAATAGCAACGCTCGACTGCTTCTAAGAAATACCTGTATCTCTTCCGGCTTGAGCCATCCGGTGAAGTGGGCCTCGGGGCAAAGCGCTTTGGCCCGGTCCCTCAACTCGCCATCCCCGACAAATACGGCACGCACCCCGGTGCGGCGGCAAGCTTCCGCTGCAAGCAGCACCCCCTTCTCCTGAGTGAATCTACCCAGGAAAAGGAATGCCTCGTTGGCGGCGACATTCGCGGGCCCCTGATCGATGCACTCCACCGGATTTCGGATCACGGTAATCCTCGCATCGTTGGGCAGATGCGGACGCACGACCGAGGCACTGAACTCCGAGACCGCTACGAAGTGCGCGATGCCATCGGGGACGTGAAGGATTCGATTCTGATACAGGGTGCGGGTCGTCCTCCAAATTTTGTGAAAGTAGTTGCGTCGATCGCAAGCACAGAGCACACAGGACATCGAAAGGGGAGTCCGTTTGCAAACGGTCCCTTCCTTGGGCAGGAAGAACCCGCCCGTGGGGCATGCGATGAAGAAGTCATGCATAGTAAGGATGACTTTGAAGCCGCGTCGGATGGCGACCTGGACAGCCAACGGCGAAAGCGCCTTCATCCATGAATGCACATGCACGATCGTGTTTGCGGGGTCGCAGCGGTTGAGCACCTCCGCGACACGGGCGGCCGCTGCTCGATTGGCGATGCCGCTCGTCAAGGCTCGCAAGCGATTTGGGTCGTCGACAATTTCATGTTGGTCCAAGCATTGCACCTCGAGGTTCGGTACACCCAGGAGATGTGGGGCGATAGGACCGACGGCTGTAAGCAAGGTGACTTGTTCGCCTGACTCCGCCAATCCCAAAGCAGATGCGATGGCGACGGCCGGAGCACCTCCGTTTACAAATGCTTGATCGTTTAAAATCAAAATGCGCCGATTCTTAGGTGCCATGAGCGCTCCGCGATGGGCGGTTCAAGCCCGCGAGGGTCCCGGCCGCAATGTATACGAGCAATCCGATTTCAAACACGGCACCCGATACATTGACTGCAGCCAAGCATCCAACGATCGTCGCTTTGCACAAAAGAAACGCTCTCGATTCTGCTTCGACTGCGTCTTTGGGGACTGCGTCTTTGGGGGCTGCGTCTTTGGGTGCTGGGCGGATTAGCAACGAGCCAAAAAATGCGATCGCGATCAGGAGTCCCGGTATTCCCACGTTGGATATCAAGACCAGCGCGAAGGAGTTGGAGCGGGCCCCTCCAAGACCCACTCCCAGCCCATACGTGTCGATGCAGTTTTGAATGGCTTGGGCTGCCCAAAACCCACGTTCGATACCCGACTCGGAGTCCGCCTTTTCCAACAGAGTATGGCGCAGGACCTCCTCGACGCTCGCCAATGCAGATGGGGTGAGCAGCAAGGCTAACATAACGACCGCCAACCCGATGCCAACGACGCACACGAAATTGGCAAAGTGGCCGATTCGTCTACGCAGAGTCGCTGCTTCGCGGATCGTCGCGACTTCATAAACTGTCAAGCATGCCAAAACAACGGTGCAAGCGAACAACGCGACATAACCGGTCGAGGACGTGCAGAGCACGATGGTCAAAAGCAATAGCAACGCAAGGGACAAGGCAGTGCGTTCATTCGGCCTTTTCCAGCCAAGGTAGAACAGGGGGGCCGCTAATTGCAGCGTATACGTCGCCAATGCACTCGGTTCGGTAAACGCTCCATTGAGCCGTTTGAAACCGGCCATCTCTTGCTCTCCCGAAGCATAGCCTGTCGCCCGGAGCGGTTCTAAAAGTTCAGGCTTGCCGATGACTGTCGCGAACACATCAAAAACCACCAAGGCCAAGTTAAAAACAGCCGCGGCTTTCAAGCCTACAAAAAATGCAGGCGCTCCGTAGTTTTCTTTCGCAGCAACATAACAAATGGCGAACGCGACCAAAAAACCCATCGCATAAACGGGTTGCGTCAAATACCCGCTATGAAAGGAAAGGCGTTCCGCCACTGGGAACTTAGAATCGGTGTCTCCAAAGCGATTGGTGGTAATCACTTCGGTCACCCCCGCGAATGCTATCGGGTAAACCACTGCGCTGAACAAACCCAGTAGCACGAGCAATAAAAGGAGTGCTCCCGAAACGTCCTTCAAAAGGGAGTTTAGAAATGTCTTGTACGACGGGCAGGCCCCGAGTATTTTCAAGGCCGCAAAAGGCAAAAACAAATTGCCGGGCGTAATGTTCGCCCCACCCGGAAGCGTCATCGCCCCAGCCGCACCGATCGGTGTCAAACAGATCATGACAATGATGGTCCATTTTGGCTTCATGCTTAAGCATACCACCGCCAACACAAGCACCAGGAATCCAATCGGTTCTATACGCATTTGCAGACTAAGCCTTGGCCGTGCGTTCGCGAGCACTCGCATGAACCGTTGCGCATCGAAACGTTCCGTACGTGCGCCAAAGTCGAAAATACGTCGGCACATTGCGAACACGATATCGCATCACTGCAAGCCTCGCCTGCCAACCATTGGAAATACGATGGCTCTCCTTAATTCGCTGCGTTTCCTGGGCGCTGAGTTGCAAGTCACCCGAGAGCTGTCCCGACTGGATCATATACCCTGCGCATGTTGCATCGTAAAAAGCCATCTTGAATTTGGCTTCGATGGCACGGATCCAAAATTCCGTATCCGCGACTAGGCGATACGACTCGTCAAATCCATTGAGCTGAGAGTATACCTTGCTTCGCATCAATACCGCTTGTTGCGTAAACAACACGACATTGCGGCCGATCAACGATTTAAAGGCTCGGTAGTTGCCGGACGACGTTGACTCAAAGATGAGATTGTCGTCTTCATCCACGTAGTTCACTCGACCATACGCAAGATCGATGTGGGTATCTCGATCGAGGATCGAGAATAGATTGCGGTAACTTGGCAACCAGTAGTCGTCGTCATTGATGTAGCTCACGTAGCGGCTGCCTTCGATCGAACTGCGAAGTCCGAAATTGACTGCTCCATAAACTCCGATCTTCTCAGGCTCGCACACAATCCGGCAATTCGGAAATTGGAGGCTCAGCTTCTCCATCTTGGACGATGGGCAAACCAACACATGCTTGACCCGACTCCCTCCGATCGACGCGACCGTTTCTACCGTTCTAGCCAGCGAGGGGCGGTCGCCCAGAGTTGGGGTCACGATCACCGTGTCGCACTGTGTTGTCATGTTACCTTTCACTTTTTCGTATGGGAGCTTTGGCAAATCAGTTCAAAGAGGGTTGGAAATGCTCGACGCGGACCTTGGGAAGGAAAAGGGACGGATGGCTCATCGCTCGCATTTTGGCTTCGCATGGACAGATTCATTCTTGGTCCGCCTAACTTTTTGCCACTGCTGATGAAGAAACGTTGCGAAGAATAGCGAGGCTTTGCCACACGGTTCCGACAAAAATAAATGGTACGAATCCGGCGATGAGCCCCATGGGAATAGCGCGCACGCCACGGTGCGGGATCAAATAGTAAATCACTGCCAACGATAAGACCGTAGACAGGACGGCAAGCAAGGTGCCCAAACGTATCCGGGAGATGCCGGAAAGGAAATAACTAAATGGCGACTGGAGTGCCATGAGTGCATTCCAGGCAACCATCCACCAGACGAGCCCTAGGCTTGGCAGTACCGCATCGCTTTTCTTCCAGTTGGCCCACCAGTCGATGATGGTTGGGATAAAGGGGCCAACAGCAATCATCGGAATGACAGTCAAGATGAATACCAACGCGAGGCAGCGCCACAATGTTCGCCGAATCCAAGTCCAATCATTTCTCGCTTTTGCCTCCGTGTAGGCGGGCCAAACCGGTACCAGCACCGCATTGGCCAGCACCATGAATATGTTGAGTACTCGCTGCACCAGACTGAACGCCGTGACTTCCGACGCGCCCAGCGATGCCGATACGATGATGGGTGGTGCGGTGAAAATCACGATCGTCGCTATTTGTTGGAGAAAGAAATAGAACCCTACTTGCCCGAGCTCTTGTAACAATGATGATTCGAAATACTTCCGAGAGAATGACAACCAGTCCAAACGCCGCATTAAAAAACCAAAAAAAAGAACGTTCACCAGCACTGAGCTTGCAAAGGTAAACACGCAAAAGGCGGCGAGCGGCATTTCTAAATAAGCGCCCAACACCACGCATCCCAAGCAGAGCACTTGAGACACCGATTGAGCGACGTTGTGCGCCCATCCCAAACGCGAAGCGTACGCAACACGCTGAGCGATTCCCAGAGGTATGTTCAAGCACCATAAAATGGCGGTTGCAAAAACAGCCATCCCCGTTTCCTTGGCAACCAAGGGATCGGAAACTCGCAGGAGTTTTGGGAAATCGACAACCGCGCATGCGAATGTTGAAATCCCCATCAAGACGCAGGTCACCGCAATTAAAAAGATCATCCCCGTATTAAAAATACGTTTGGCCGCCCATAGGTCTTGTTTCCCAAGCGCGTCGGCGATCTTATTCTGAACGCCTAAGCCTACTCCGAAATCGGAGAATGCCAGTATGAACCCAAGGCTAGACAACGTGATCCATACACCATTGGCCTCAATCCCCAAATGATTCAATGCAAACGGGACCTGGAATAGTTGGCATGCGATCCCAATAGCCCTCGAAGCGATAGACGTTGTGAAAAACGCCAGGATCGATCGCTCTCGCCGTTGGATTTGGTCGACTTCTCCTGCAGAGTTCGTCATGCGCGTTGGTCGAGGTGCTTTCTCATCAATTCAATGACCTGATTGGTTGCAACATCCCAATTGAGGTGGGTCTCGAATCGTTGCCGTGCATTTCTTGCCGCTGCCTCATAGACTTCCCGATGGGTCCAAAGTTCCTGGATTCGACTGGCGTACTCATCGGCGGTGGAGTCGATAGGCAATAGCCAACCATTTGCACCGCTCTCAACAATGGAAGGCACGCCTCCCACCTCGGTTGCCACACATGGTAATCCAAACGCGCACGCTTCGCAAAAAACAAGCCCGTAGGCTTCGGCACGGCTGGGCATGAAAAAGATATGCGATTCACGCAGGTAGCCATCAATCTGCGCTTGGCCGGCAGGAGTCGCTTTGTCGACATACCCAACCACCTCCACATTTGCCGGCAAACGGGTGTTCGGCGGCGGTTGGCATCCCACGATGGTCAAGTGAGCTTGCATTCCCCTCTTGGAAAGGACCTCCATCGCTGCCACCGCGATATCCACCCCCTTCCTCTTCCAATCGACGCCGATCAGCAGCAGACGGCAAACGTCGCGGCTTCGCTGCTCAATAAGCTGGTGGATCTCGCTGGTCGACGGCGCCTTTTTTAGATTCGCCCCGTACCGCACCACATGCAATTTGCTCGCCAGGACCGGATAGTTGGCCTCCGCCGTTTTGGCGGCCCAATCCGAGGCATAGATGGCCAAAGCGGCGCGTTCCAACAAGGCAGCGTCCGCCTCATTGCCTTCGCGAATGCTGATCGCCTGCAACCCTGTAAACGAATCGTAAAAATTGAGCATCCCCGCAAACGACGCGTCCACCCAAAACGCAATCGGGACATTGCATTGGACCAAGGCGATCTCCGCGGTTCCTAAACAAAAAAGGAAATCAAAATCCTTCCCCTCCAATGCAGCTTCGATTTGCCTTGCATAGGACCCAAGCAAGCCAGCGTCGCGATCGCGAAGGTACCTCTTGCGAAACACCATTTTCGCAATCGCGAATTTCATCAGCCGTCTTAGCTTGCGATGCCCGCTGGCCAGCGGCAGCAAGGTTACCTCCGCTCCGTTCTTTTCCAAAGCATGCCAAATGAAATACGGAAGGCCCGACCAAGAATCGATCCGCTTGGGATCTAAATAATCATTGAACGCAAACGCAATACGAAGCCTTGAGGATCCGCTGGGCACAGGCCGCGGTGTTGCATCCTCCCGTTCGCCTGTCTCGTTTGTTTCTGTCATCGAGTTATCAACATGCACCTTCGCAGGTCGCAACCGTTTTCAAAGTTCGGAACAAGATATAGATGTCGAACCAAACGGACCAATTCCGCACATAGAACCGATCTA
>JANODW010000265.1:0-3911 GCA_031412875.1 Pirellula sp.
AGTTAACGGAAGACGTTAGCGAAAAATTGATTCTCGATCACCACGTGTGGGGCTATTTGTTCCTTGCATTGATCGCCGCCTATCTGTTGGCATGCACTTTCTATCGCAAGCCGATCAAGATACGAGACTTTGAGGTCACGCTCCCTCCATTCAAGCTCTCGGCGATGCAACTGATTGTGTCCGCCGGCGATTTTTTGTTGGCATCGTTGGTGCTCTACTGGCTAATCCCCCATGAAGGGAACCCGGATATCAATTTCCCAACGATCCTGGTGGCATACTTGACCGGACAAATCATCACCGTGCTAACCCACGTCCCTGGCGGTTATGGGATTTTAGAAACGGTCCTGCTGACGTTCTTCCCCGAGGAAGCGTCGGTGTCGGTCGTGTCGGCCGTCGTGCTGTTTCGAGTGATCTACTATTTCCTGCCCTTTATTCCCGCCACCGCCTTGGTGCTGTACAACGAATACCGCGTTAAGCATCGGCCGAACGAAATGAACAAGCGGATATAATGGGACTGCAAGTGACTCCCGTCCAATCATCCAACTTGCCAGACTTGGCGGCTTTGCCAGACTTCCCATGCCGATCCGACTCGACGAGTGTTTCGTGGCAGCTAGCCATGAAGCGAGCCGTTCGCAATTCTGACGCCCTTTGCCAAGCGATGCGGCTCGATCCGGCGAGCGTTTGCATTTCGAACGAGGGGGAACAGCAGTTTCCTGTTTTCGTGCCGCTGGAGTTCTTGTCTCGCATGAAATTGGGGGATGCCTCGGACCCGTTGCTGCTGCAAGTGTTAGCCAGGGGGGACGAGTCGATTGCCGACCCACGCTTTAAGATGGATCCTGTGGGAGACAGCGATGTCGAAGCTGCATCGGGGCTTTTGCACAAGTATGCGGGCCGTGTCTTGTTGGTCGTGTCGGGCGCTTGTGCGATCCATTGCCGATACTGTTTTCGACGCCATTATCCTTACGCGACGGCTCCGAAAGGGATCGAGCAATGGCTTCCTGCGCTGGACTACATTCGTTCCGATTCAAGTATTCATGAAGTCATCTTGTCCGGGGGCGATCCGCTCACTTTGATCGATGCGACGCTTTCGGAGTTGGTCGAACGATTGGATGCCATCCCTCATCTCGCGCGGTTGCGAATCCATACGAGGCTCCCGGTGGTGATCCCACAGCGGGTCGACGACTCCCTTTGCAATTGGCTAGCGTCCACGCGGCTATCGAAGTGGGTCGTGCTGCATATCAATCACTCGCAAGAAATCGATTCGCATTTGGTAGCAGCGATCGGCCGACTTCAGCGAACCGGGGCAACGGTCCTCAATCAATCGGTTTTGCTGCGAGGTATAAACGACACCGTGGAAGCGATGGCTCAATTGTGCGAGCGCTTGGTCGATTGCGGTGTGCTTCCCTACTACATGCATCAGCTTGATCGCGTCGCTGGTGCCAGCCACTTTGAAGTTCCCCAAGAACGGGGTCTGGAAATCGTTGAGCAACTGGCCAAACGCTTGCCAGGCTATGCCGTCCCGAAATACGTCGTGGAGATCGCTGGCCAGCCCAGCAAAACTGCCCTCCACTGAGCCGAGCGGCCTTGGGAAGCTTAGTTACCGTTTTGCATCGATGGAAACGGTATATGCGAGATTCCATTCGAAGGTCTCGTCTGGCCGCAATTGGATTTGCGTGTAGGGTTCTGGGCAGATCGTGCTCCCCATCCCCCAGAAATTCATTTTGCTCAAAGGGCTATCTCCTTGGCATGCGATCGTGACGCCGCTGGGGGCATGACGGAGTTGGAACTGATGGTCGGCCACTTGATTCTTGTGTCCTGACAACTCGGCGAAAAAGGATCTGGAGCCGACCAGCTCTCGAAAGCGAATCGTTTTGCCTGTCACGATGGCCGTCTCATCGAAGTTCGCTTTGCGTTGGATGGCTTCGATCGGAAACGGAACTTGGAGTTCGTAGTTGGGGCCGACTTTGTCCGAGTCGACCAAGAAGAAATTGTGATTGTAGTGATCGGTCTTCCAAGGTTGGGTGCCAATGTTTTTGAGCGAGTGTTCGATGCGAAATCCGGTTTCGGTCACTCGGACGCGTTTCTCGTATGCGTAGCCGACGGCTTTGTTTTCAGGATCGGCGAACAACTGTTGGCGATAAGCGATCGAGCTACTGTCGCGATGGGTCGTCCAGGTTCCCGGCTGCACGATCTCGTACTTTTCCCAAAAGCGATACTCTTTTTCGTCGGGTTGTTTGAGGACACCGACGCCAATCTTGAGGAAATGAGAACCTGGACGATTGGGAAGGTAGCCCAGCGGTTTCGAGTTTCCGAACTCCTCGCAGGGGCCGGTAACATCATCGTTTGCATCGGGATTGGGCGTCCCCGTATGCCAACGTTCGCAAAGCTGGTGGTCGCTCACTTGGATCTTTTGGATCATTCCGGAGTGATCGAATCGCGTGCCTCGATAGTTGACCGCGTCCCCTGGCGTTGAGAGCCAAAGCTGAACGTCCCCTTTTTTCAGGTGCACCAATGGGGTCGACTCTTGTTTTTGGGCGAGGGCTAAACCGACATTCCAAGCCCCGACAAACAAGCACGCGATTAAGATTCGGCGCAGGACCATGCTATCACCCATTTAGATTTCGTGGAGAGTTTAGGCTGGCAGCAGGATATCGCCTGTTAACCAGTGGTGCGAATGCTAAACTCTAAGCGATTGAGAAACGGCCTACAACCCATCTGAACTCCTAACGTTTTAGTGAAACGCATGAGCCACCAATACCTTTCCCGCATCGAAAATCTGCTCGATCCTGCCGGCAACATTTTGCTGAACATGAGTTATTCAGAAGCGGAGAAACGCGTTCTCACGGGGGACGTGAAGCTTGTCGATGAAATCGATGGCCAGTTCGCCATCATGGTAGCTAGCGGAAAGACCGTGCGCATGGCCCGATCGATCGGGCGTCCGCTGCGATACTTTTTGGCCAAGTTGATCGACGGGCCCTGTTTGATCGTCGCGGAGCGGATGGATGAGATTGTTGGCCGCTTGAAAGAGATGGGCATCGCGGACCAATTCCACCCCTCGTACACTCGCATGGTCCCAGCGCACCACGTGGTGCAGATCGAGTTGCTCGGTTGCCCGGATCCGAATCCTCGCTACGAACGGTTCTTTGCTCCAGAACGCAATGCGTTGCCCGCCGACCTCGCAGCCATCGGCCAGCAGTATGTCGCTCGGCTTTCGCAGGAATGCGATCGCTGGCTCGACACGATTCCAAAGGCAGAACCGATCGGTGTCCTTTTTTCGGGCGGTATCGATTCCGGCGCCGTGTTGATCGCGATCTTCGACCGATTGATCAAACGGGGCGAGTCCCCGGCCCGACTAAAAGCCTTCACGTTGCGAATCGATCACTCGGACGGCGATGCCGCTCAGGCGCATCAATTTGTTCGGAAATGCGGAATGGAAGAGCTCCTCGAAATCGTAGACTGCAAAAGCGACGCGCTCGATTGGCGAGAAACCGTTCGGGTGCTCGAGGACTACAAACCGTTGGATGTTCAAAGCGGGACGATGGCGATGGCTCTTTGCAAAGAAATTCGAAATCGATATCCCGAGTGGCGGTACCTGGCCGACGGGGACGGCGGCGATGAAAACCTCAAGGACTATCCGATCGAAGACAATCCTGAATTGACCATCCGCAGCGTACTGAACAACTTGATGCTCTACCAAGAAGGCTGGGGCGTGCATGCGATCAAACACTCGTTGACGTACAGCGGCGGGCAGAGCCGTGGCCATATCCGAACCAGTGCGCCCGCTTCTCATTTTCACTTTTCCGGGTTTAGCCCTTTTGCTCTCCCACGCGTGATCGAAATTGCCGAAGCGATTCCGTTTATCGAATTGACCGATTGGGATCACACCAAGCTCTACGGTCTCAAGGGCGAAG
>JANODW010000266.1:0-3193 GCA_031412875.1 Pirellula sp.
GCATGGGAATGGGTGGCGGCGGAATGGGTGGCATGGGCGGCGGAGGTATGGGTGGCATGGGCGGTATGGGAGGAATGGGTGGTATGGGTGGCATGGGCGGCGGCCAAGGAATGGGCGGCGGCATGATGGGTGGCGGCGGCATGGGTGGCATGGGCGGCGGCGGCATGGGAGGAATGATGGGCGGTGGAGGTATGGGCGGCATGGGCGGAATGATGCGCGTCGAAGCCGACATCCCACGAAAACTCACCGTCCCAACCGTTTGCTTGAACCACGGAAAAGCCGACCCGAACCCACGAATGAAATACAAAGTCGTTCGCCTAGCCGAAGTCAACGATTCGCCTGTCATCGAAGAGTTCTGCAAGGCGCTCGGGGCTGGAAAAATCAATCAACACACCGCACAAGCTGCCGCATGGCACGTGGCAAACGGATTGACCTGGGAAGAATTGGTTCGCAAACCTCGCGTCATCTCCGAATACACCGGAGTCGAAATGTACTTCTCTCCCTTCGAAGTCCAAGCGGCTATGCGTGTGACCGCTCTTGCTACCGCAGAAGCAGAACGGCTCGCCAGCTACAACGCTTCAGTGAAGGTCAGCACCCAAAAACCCGAAGAATCCATCGGCGATAAACTAGCCAAGTAACATGGCCAAGCCCACCAGCATGATCACTACCCCCGTAGGATGGGACCCTTGTCCCGTCCGTTAGTTAGTTGGTTAGTTGTTTGGTAAGTACCACAGCGTGAAGGGTCGACTTGCGCTGGGCAAACGCTCACTTTCGCGGAGCGAAAGGCGACTATGGGACAATTCTCGATCGATCAAAGCAAGCCCCGGATTTTCTGGGGCTTTTTTCGTTTTGATAGGCTGGGCTACGCGAAATGAGTGTCTGACGTTAAATTCATGATTCGGAGATGCCAGGGTGGCCTCGCTCTCCTGACTGTGAATCCTCTATTCCTTAGCCGATCCCGGTCAACCTACTCCCTTACACGATGCCACCATTTTTCTAAGCGCCAAAAATAATGAAAACGGACGAGCTACGCGAAAAATACCTAACGTTCTTTCAATCCAAAGGCCATCACAGGCAAGCGAGCGATGTGCTCGTTCCGACTTGGGACCCCTCGGTGCTTTTCACTCCCGCCGGAATGAATCAGTTCAAAGACCATTTCCTTGGGAAAGTCAAACTCGACTTCACCCGGGCGACCACTTGCCAAAAGTGCCTGCGCACCGGCGATATCGACAACGTGGGACGCACGGCCTACCACCACACGTTTTTCGAAATGCTTGGCAACTTTAGCTTCGGCGACTATTTCAAGGACGAAGCCGTCGCATGGGCTTGGGAATTCTTGACCGACAAAAAGTGGTTGGGCATCGACCCCGCTCGCTTGACCGTCACGGTCTACAAAGATGACGATGAGGCGTTCAAGATCTGGAACGAAAAGATTGGCCTGCCTACGGCCCGTATCAGTCGATTGGAAGAAGACGAAAATTTCTGGCCCGCCTCCGCACCCAGCCAAGGTCCCGATGGCGTTTGCGGCCCTTGCAGCGAAATCTACTACACCCTCGATTCGGGCAAGACCGTAGAGATCTGGAATCTGGTCTTCACGCAATTCAATCGCGTTGGCAACCCACCGGACAACCTGCGTCCATTGCCTAGCAAGAACATCGATACAGGCATGGGTATGGAACGCACTGCCAGTGTCCTGCAAAATGTCCCCACCAACTTCCACATCGATATCCTGATGCCGATCGTCCAAGCGGCATCGGAGGTCTGCGGCGTTCCCTACGAATACGAAAGCGACAATGGCCGTCGATTGCGACGCATCACCGACCACGTGAGAGCTTGTACCTTTGCAATCCATGAAAACGTTTATCCGGGTCCCAAGAAAGCCCGCTACGTGATCAAACGTTTGCTTCGCCGCGCCGTTCTCGATGGCCATCAAATGGGATTGAGACAACCGTTCCTTCATCAACTCGTGCCGATGGTGGCGCAAATGATGAAGTCGGTGTATCCAGAGCTATTGCTCACCACCGAACGGGTCGCTCAAGTCATGAAGCGCGAGGAGTCCGACTTTTTTGCAACCATCGATTCGGGATTGGATCGCATCGGTCGTGCATTCAATGATATGCAAGCCGCCGGACGCGTCATGGTCGATGGACAAGAAGCTGCCAGCCTCTATCAAACCTACGGGGTGCCGCCAGAAATGTTCCAGCAAATTGCCGCCGAAAAGAACTACACTTTTGACTGGGACGGCTACCGTGCTGCCATGGGCAAACACGGGGAGATCAGCGGCGGCGGTGGCATGGAACTGTTCGAAACAGGCCCCATCGAAACTTTAAAAGAAGCTCTCCAACACTGCGAATTTTTGGGCTACGAAAAGACCAAATCCGAAGCCCAGGTCAAAGGGATCATTGTGGGCAAACCGAAAGCCGACCACCTCGTCGGTATCGTCAAAACCTCCCAAGCGGTCGACATGACCCGCGTCGTACTGGACCAATCTCCGTTCTACGGAGAAAGCGGCGGGCAACTGGGCGATACCGGTCAGTTGATCGGACCCCATGGAACATTCCATGTTACCGACACGCAGCGCAGCGGCGAATTGATTATCCACTACGGATCGATGGCCTCCGGCGAAATCAAAGAAGGGGACATGGTCATCGCCCAAGTTGACGAAACGCACCGCGATGCTATCCGTCGCGCTCACTCGGCAACCCATATCCTCCACCACGCGCTCCAAAAAACCGTCGGCAGTCACGCCCAACAGCAGGGCAGCAAAGTGGATGCAGATTGGTTGCGATTCGACTTCAGCAACCAAGAGCCTCTCACGGAGGAGCAACTCAAAACCGTAGAATCGATTTCCAATGATCGCGTCAAAGATGCCGACCCTATCGATTGGAAACTCGTTTCGCTGGCGACCGCTCGCGAAGCAGGCGCAATGATGCTGTTCGGCGAAAAGTATCCTGACCCTGTTCGCATGGTCAGCATCGGAGACTTTTCCAAAGAACTCTGCGGTGGCACCCACGCCAATCGGAGCGATGAAATCGAACTGATCGAAATCCTCGCCGAAGAAAGCGTCGCATCCGGCATCCGACGTATCACCGCTCTCACGGGCAAACGTGCCTCCGAGCAACGCAGAAAAGTCGAACAGCTCGCAATGCAATCCGCGTCCATGCTCGGTTGCCCTATCGCAAACTTGGGAGAA
>JANODW010000267.1:0-5400 GCA_031412875.1 Pirellula sp.
CAGCAATTCGAGGGTCATTTGCTGAGCGGTTTTGACCTTGGCGGAATCGGTTCGAATAACCGTTCCCTCTTTGATCGGAGTCTGGCAACCAGGAACCAATTTTGGCCCCATTACGATCGTGCCGTCCGGCTTCTTTTCACCCACTTCGACCAAGCACATCCGGCAGGACGCAACGACCGACAATGCCTCGTGCCAGCAATAGTGAGGGATTTCGACGCCAGCCTTGCGGGCCGCGAGGATACAATTGTCCTTTGCATCTGCATCGACTTCGATTTCGTTAACGATTACCTTTGCCACTTGTGTCGCTTCCGGTTGTGTGTGTCGAACAATTGCCCAATTGTTCTATGTGGTTTCTTTGAGGAACAATGGTCTTCATTGCTCTGTCCGTACAGGCCTTCTATAGTCATTTTGGGAACAGTTGGGATCACCGTTCTCCTTCGCATTTTAATGAGCGCCAGCGAGCGTTTTGCTTTCGCTCTTGCGTCCGCTCTTAATGTATTCTTCGAACTCGGGACGGAACTTATTGATCGCTGTCTTGATGGGCCACGCCGCTCCATCTGCCAGACCACAAATCGTGGTTCCCGGGATCGTACCAATGGACGACGATATCTCAAGCAACACATCGATATCGCTCAGCTTGCCGTGACCAGCTCGGATGCGTTCGAGTATCTTCGTTGACCAAGCCGTCCCTTCGCAGCAGGGCGTGCATTGGCCACAGGACTCGTGAGCAAAGAATCGACAAGCGTTGTAGAGAACATCGACCATACTGGTGTGGTCATCGATGACGATCACCGCTGCCGTTCCCAATCCTAAACAGCCGACGCGACCAGGACCCGCGAAGTCTAGCGGCGTATCCAGTTCCTTTTCGCTCATGAAACCCATGCTGATTCCGCCGGGAACCACGGCCTTGGCCTTGCGACCTTTCCATACTCCGCCTCCATGTTGGTCGATCAGATCGCGTGCGGAAATCCCCATCGGCAATTCGACCAAGCCCGGTTTGTTTACATGCCCGCTGATGCAATAAAGCTTCGGCCCATACGAACCGGCGTCGCGCGGATTGTTGGGATCCTTGGGGATCCCCATCGACATAAACCATTCGGCGCCCCGCTGGATGATGTGCGGGATGCAGGCCATCGTTTCAACATTATTGACAACCGTCGGTCGACGGAACGCACCTTCGATTGCTGGAAACGGAGGTTTGATTCGGGGCCACGCACGTTTGCCTTCCAAGCTTTCGATCAGCCCTGTCTCTTCGCCGCAAATGTAGGCGCATGCACCGCGATGCAAGTGGATGTCCAGATCGTATCCCGATCCCAGAATGTTCTTGCCCAACAAGTTGTTGTCGTACATCTCGTCGATCGCGTCTTTGAGCACACGATAGCACCGACCGTACTCGTATCGCAGATAAAAATAAGCAGTCGTTGTCCGCGTCGCGAAACTGCTGATGACGATCCCTTCGAGCACTTGATGCGGA
Organism: Pirellula sp.; assembly: GCA_031412875.1. Lineage (GTDB taxonomy): Bacteria > Planctomycetota > Planctomycetia > Pirellulales > Pirellulaceae > JBKCUI01. Next base: position 1,475 of record JANODW010000267.1, read on the forward strand.
TCTTGTTCGATCAAAACGCGGTTGTTGAACGTGCCTGGCTCACTCTCGTCGCCATTGATACAGAGATAGACAGGACCGTTCACCTCTTTGGGCAAAAATGTCCATTTCAAACCGGTAGGAAAACCCGCGCCCCCTCGCCCTCGCAGTCCCGACGATTTGACCAATTCGATCACGTCTGTGTTTTTCATCGCAAGCGCTTTGGCAAGCGCTTGATAACCGCCGTCCGCTTGATAGGTTTCCAGTTTGTGACTGTTCGGCTTGCCTTGTCTGGCTAGCAGAATCGGTTCGAATGTTTCCGTTGCTCCATTGCTCATGCTCTACCTCGCACTTGTCTTTCTACATCGTCAGCGGTGACACATAAGCTCAATTCGTCGTCGATCAACATGCATGGAGCTCCATCGCAAGCGCCCAGGCACTCTGCAAGTTCTAACGTGACCTGCCCATCCGGTGTCGTTTGCCCAGGCTGGATTCTCCAACGATCGCAGAGCTCTGCCAATAGTTCCTCGCCACCTCGCAACATACAAGGGAGCGAACGGCAAATCCAAACCCGCTTCTTGCCCAAGGGATCTTCTTCGGTCCGAAAAAATCCATAGAAGGACAAGGTGTCATTGATTTGGGCTGGGGACAGTTCCAGCATGTCTGCGATCTCTCGGATCGCTTTGCGGCTCACGCACCCTTTTTCTTCCTGGACGACATGCAATGCCGGCAGCGTTACCGCCTGCTTGCTCGGGTAGCGACCGAGGTGATCCTCGATGACTTTTTTGGCATTGGGACTCAGTTCACTCATCGATCCAGCTCCGCAGCGATGATGTTAATACTACCTAAAACAGCTACCACATCGCTCAACATGCAGCCTCTGATGAGTCTAGAAAACAACGCAAAATGCAATAAAGAGGGTGGACGTGTTCGAGCACGGTAAGCCCGGAAAGTCCCATCCCCGACGATGTAATAGCCCAGCTCGCCATTGGGCGACTCGGTTGCCGCGTAGATCGACTCTTTCGGAGCCGGCATCTGACGGTTGGGCATAATGTTTTCAAAGTGATGGATCAACCCCTCGATGCTGCGATACACTTCCTTTTTGTCCGGGATGCCTGCCTTGCCGGTATCCCCCGCGAAGATGGGGCCTTGAGGAAGCTTATCGATCGCTTGCCGAATGATCTTGATGCTCTCGAGCATCTCCATCATTCGCACTTGAAAACGAGCATAGCAGTCGCCGCCCTGGCTAGCACATACGTCGAAATCGAGGTCTTCGTATGCGAGATAAGGCTCGTCGCGCCGCAGGTCGCGGGTCACTCCGCTGGCCCTTGCATTGGGGCCTGTCGCACCGCCCGCGATCGCCTCCTCACGGCTCAAGACACCGACGTCCCGCGTTCGCTCCACAAAAATTCGGTTTTTCATGACCAGCCCTTCAAAGTCTTTGTAGACCTTGGGGAAGTTGCGAACAAAGTCCTTGACCATCGCAACCCAGTCGTCGGTCACATCATAAAGCAATCCGCCAACCCGCGTATACGATGTATGAAATCGCTGGCCCGAAGCGCGTTCGCAAATTTCGTAAATGGTTTCGCGAGCGTTGAACGCATACATGAAAGCAGTCGCACCGCCCAAGTCGAGGACACACGCTCCCAAGCAGAGCAAGTGGTCATGCAGTCGCATCAGTTCGGCAAAAATCGTTCGAATGTACGTGCAGCGAGGAGTCAGTTCGATCCCCATCAGTTTCTCTACCGCATGATGCCAAGCGATCTCGTTGGCCATCGGCGAGATGTAATTCATCCGGTCGACAATCGTCACGTACTGATTGAAATCGAGGACCTCGCCGAGTTTTTCAAACCCGCTGTGCAAAAAGCCTATATCGGGCTGTGCGTCGATGACCATTTCGCCATCGAGTTGCAACACCAGGCGCAACGTCGTGTGCGTGGCAGGGTGTTGGGGTCCGAAATTCAGCGTCCACAGACCTTCGCGTTTGCTTGCGTCAAGATCGGGACTTTCGAGCAGTTCTAATGGCATGATGTGCGACTCCGCTCAGCTTTCCGCGCGCGTGATGACAGGAAAATTATGACGCTCGCCACGTCCCTTGACCGGATAGTCTTTCCGCAAAGGAAACGACTGGAACTCTTCGGGCAACAACAAACGTTTGAAATTGGGATGGCCGGAGAAAACGATGCCGTACATGTCGTACACCTCGCGCTCCAACCAATCCGCGCCAAACCAAACCGGTGTCGCTGAGGGAATGGTCAAATCCGGCTCATTCAAATAGATCTTTGCGATCAATCGAAGCCCCGACTCTACGTTCAACAAACAGTAGACAACTTCAAAACGATCGTCCGCATTCCCGTATTCCAGCAAATCGACCGCGGTTAGATCGGTAAGCTGATCAAAACCTACTTCTCGGAATGCGCTAAGGCATTTGGCAAGCTGGTTCGCTGGACAAATCACGCGAGTTTGCCCCCGAAATTCGGACCACTCCAGGGTGATGCCTGGCAGCAGCACGGACAATCGAGACTTCATCGTGTCGATTTCACTTAACTTGGGATCGCTTGTTTCATTCGGCATTTTCAGTTGCACCAAATTCTAGTGAACAGGGTTGTACTTCTGATCATCGAGCTTAAATCCGTTACGCTCTCGAATGCGAATCAACTCGTCTTCATCAAAGCGGGTTGGACCTTCGGGCAGGATTCGCAACTTGAACTCGCGTGCATTGATCGTCCCTCCGCTCTGGATCTTTTCTTGCAAGTCAATAATCGAACGAATCAACTGCTCGGGCCGGGGAGGGCATCCGGGAACGTACACGTCCACCGGAAGAAAACGATCCACGCCTTGAACGACTGCATAAGTATCAAAAACACCGCCCGTGCAAGCACATGCGCCCATGGAAATGCACCATTTCGGCTCAGGCATCTGCAACCAAATCCGTTGCAAAACCGGCAGCATTTTCATGACCACTCTGCCGGCGACGATCATCAGGTCGCACTGGCGCGGAGAAAACCGCATCACTTCGCTGCCAAAACGCGACAAGTCGTGCTTGCTCGCGGCTGTACTCATCAGTTCGATGCCACAGCAAGCTGTCGCGAAAGGCATAGGCCACAAACTGTTTGCCCGCGCCCACGAGGCCGCCGCATCCAATTTGGTCAGGAAGATGTTGTCACCCAACTGCTTGTTTATTTGCGTCGCCAATCAAAGACTCCTTTGCGATATGCAACCACGTACGCGAGCGCTAAGGTCGCCATCAGAACGAGAAGGACCGCCAAAACTGCCGGCCGAAAAGCCAGAGGCACCCCGTCAGGGGCAAGCAGCGAAACGGCCCAAGGATAGACAAATAGAAGCTCGATATCGAAAACCAAAAACAAAATAGCGATCAAATAAAATTTGATGTCAAATGGCTTCCTCGCGTCGCCTATCGGATCCATTCCCGATTCGTAAGGCGCACCCTTAACTCGGGTCCTTTTGCGAGGCGCCACGATATGCGGGAGCAGCAGCGAAACGGCGGCAAAGCCAACAACGGCTATCAAGTAAATCAGTATCGGTAGATAATTTGCCACGGCCAAATCCTGCGGACAGCGACTTTGTGAAAAATTTCACAAACTATTTAGCAGTATTGTAGGGAGCAGCGGTTTTTTGTCACCGTCAGTTTAGAAAGAATTTTTCCTTGGTTTCGAATCTCCTGGGTCGTTTCTCCCTTCCTCCCTCCGGGAAATGGTTAGCATGCATTGTTGAGGGGAGGGATTCGAAAGCGTGCCGTTTTTAGCGTTTGATGGTTCTGCAGAGGTGGGCATGCTGGGGATGAAGGGAAACGCTTTGCCTTTTACCGCCGTGAGACGGCGTGTCCATCGTTCATCTGAAACAAATGGAGGATGGTTTCCGCGGGAAGGTCCATGAAAAATGTACTCACGGAACCATCCGCCATCGCACCCAAAAACGACGTTCGTTCG
>JANODW010000268.1:0-4644 GCA_031412875.1 Pirellula sp.
TGGATTCGCTAAACGTCCGGCCGTCGCTGCCGGTGAAGCCCCCGGCCCAATTCAGAGATGAAACTTTTAGTTTTTGATCCAGCAGCAACTCACGTCCCTTCGCTTCGCCGCAATCGGAGAGTTTCGGTCTCCAAACGCCGATCGCGCCAAAGCCGTGTTCTTTATATCGCAAAACGTCTTCTTCAAAGCTCCAACGGTAGGTGGAAAGCTCCGAAACAGCCATTCGCGACATCCATGAGTTTGGCATCGAATCTCCAGCGAGTGAGGGTGACCGATTATAGGGTCATGCGGCCCGCGGACTAAGGATCAGGGGCAAGGTTGTCGCACAGTATCTCCGTCTGGCCTCGCATGTAAAGAAGGCGTGAATTGTTTCCGTCGAAAATGACCAATGACGGCATTCCCTAGCCGCCACGACCTGACCATGCGGAAAGTAACCTCGAGACCGGAGCTCCTGATCGCCGTCGATCGCTCCCAAGCGTAATCCCAGCCTTTCTTATGCCTTGCTCGTTTTTTAAGCCGAAACGGTGCCTTGTTTTTGAGCGAAACAGGGAAGCAGCCCACATGTTTGGAACCAAACATTCAAACAGGGAATTTATTTTCAGAAAAACTGCGGAAGCAATCGCCCCGTTCCGGAACAAAAATGGTCCTGAAATCTCCTTTTGGTGGCTGGATACCGAATACGAATGCTAGCCTACGAAGACGTCACTTCGGGTTGGTATGGTAGCTGCATCTATTGTGTTTCATCGGAAGACTGATGTTGGGCGTGTGTGTGTGTGTGTTCAGTTGTTCAATGAATTCATCCGATACAATGGCATCGCGATTTGTTCGAGGCTGGCTGGAGGAGGGAGAGGACCTTCAGTTGATCTTGTTCTTGTCGCGGTGCCTTTTTTTTGGCTTGCAGCGATTGCCAAGGAATCGAATCACCAATCTATCGGGCCGCCAATCTATCGGGCCGCCAATCTATCGAGTTGCCAGCTTTCGGGGTTGTGCCATCCGTTTCCAGAGCATGACCGCGAGTAAAACGAGCGTGCCTGCGGCGAGTCCGACGAGGGTATTGAGAAGCATCTCTGTGAGATGTTCGGCCAACCAGCCCATGACTGGAACTTCGCTGGCGCGATGAGCAGCGGATTCGACAGCGACTTGCAACCAATGGATTTTATGGACGAGAATGCCGCCTCCCACCAGAAACATGGCGACAGTTCCTGCAACGGAAAGAAATTTCATGAGGTAGGGCGCGGCCTTTAAAATGAAACGGCCAGTGCTGCGAGCGGAGGGGCTTCGTTTGGTGGTCAAATGCAATCCGAGGTCATCGAGCTTCACGATGATGGCGACCAAACCGTAGACGCCGACGGTCATGAGAAGTCCGACCCCGGCGAGAACAAGGAGTCTGATCGAGAAGGAGAATTTTTCGACGATGTCCAGGGAGATGACGATGATCTCGGCGGACAGAATGAAGTCGGTTTTTATTGCCCCTTTGATTTTGAGAGCTTCTGCTGCGGCGACATCGACTTCGGGAGTTTTCAATATTTCTACATGCTGAGCGTGGTGGGCATCGTCTTCTTTTTTCGAGTGCAGGAACTTATGCGCGATTTTCTCGCAGCCTTCGTAGCACAAAAACGAGCCACCTGCGATCATCAATGGAGAGATGGCCCATGGTGCGACCCAACTAAATGCGAGGGCCGCGGGGACGAGAATGGCTTTGTTCTTTAACGATCCCATCGCAACGGACCAAACGATTGGCAGTTCTCGCTGCGGAGCGACGCCCGAGACTTGATGTGCATTGAGGGCTAAATCGTCCCCCAGCACTCCGGCGGTTTTCTGCACGGATACTTTGGTGAGCGTAGCAACGTCATCCAGGATCGATGCGATATCGTCCAGCAGTAAAAGTAGTCCAGTCGCCATTAACAAATAAGCCTTTTCATGCAGTCCCCTCAATTCGCCGGTCTTCGCTACCTTGCCATTCTTGGGGGGGATCAGAGTGTAACGCTTCGCAGGTTGTATTGAAACTGCTCTAGTCCCGCCTGCACAAAAAATGATAGATGCTCCTGTCGTCGACTGCACGCGACATGCCAAAGGTTCTCATTCGCGGACGAGCCGGCAGAATTCGCGATCCACCAACTGCACGCAGGGCTAAAGAAAATGAAGTTCCGGTTTGAATTTCCATACGCTGTTTCTTTCTCGCATCTTTGGATGGCGGTCGTTCTCGGGGGCTTGCTGAGCGGGCTTTGTTCGAGGGCTGCATCGGCTCAAGAGCCCACTAAAAACGCAACGCCGCTCAAATACGAGCTTAAGCCGGAGCATGGCCCTTGGTTGGTGTTCGCGATGTCTTTCGACGGTTACGATGCCAAGAGCAATGCTGAGCAACTGGCGATGGAACTCAAACGCGATTTCAAACTCCAAGCGTACTGCATGGCCAAAAAACTGGACTTCACTCAACCTGTGGTAGGGGCGGGAGTCGATCCGAATGGGAATATTCGCAGAGCCAAGTTCCGGGACAAAAAAGTAGTGGATGGGTACGCGGTGCTGGTCGGCGATTTTGATTCGATCGATAGCTCTGCGATCACTGAAACATTGGCGACCATCAAACGCATCACTCCGAAGTCGCTTGCGACCGAAAACAACGAACTCACCAGTTTCGAAAAAAACAGCTCGGTTCCTGTCAAAGCTTGGCGGGACATTATGCGGACCAAGAACGGGGGCCTTGAAAAGAAAGGTCCGATGGACACGGCTTTCACCACACGCAATCCGATGTTGCCGGAGGACTTTTACAAGACGCCTGAGGTGGACAAATTTGTCAAGAAACTAAACGAGGAAAAAGAGTACTCGGAAAACAACTTGTTGAGTTGCCCAGGAAAATTTACGGTTCGCGTCGCAGTTTTCACCGGTGAGGATCGCGGTGTGGGTGGCTGGGGCGGAGCCAGTAGGCAAGAAAACAATGACGAGAACAAAGTCCCGCAATTGGTGATCGCTGCCGAACGAGCCGCGTTAGGCACCAAAGCGCTCCGGTTGGCTGGCTACGATGCCTACCAGTTCCACGATCGCACTCAGAGCATCATCACCGTCGGCAGCTTCAATGAACTTGGAAAAGCAGACCAGCGCAATCGCTTCGTTTACGATCCCCTGATTCAAGAGATCGTGGCAAGATTTGGAGCCACCACGCAAGTGACTCGAACGCAATTCGGAGTTAGCCAGACCCCTCGCATTCTCTTTGATTTGGTGAGTCAAAAGCAAATTCCCGAATTGAACGTGGGGGATGAAAAATCGCGGCTGCGATGGTTTACCAAATATGCGATCCCATTCGACCTGAAGCCAACCCCGATGGCTGTCCCCAAACCCGCCGCGTCGAGCATCTACAGCGGGTCCCTGCTAGGCAAAGACCGTCGATAGGCACAAGTCGGTCAACACGGCGGAACAGTAAAAATGGGTGGAATGTTCCGATAAGTTAAATTGCAAGGCCCCAACAACCGAAAATTTGTCCATGCAGCCAATTCGGCCGCTGGATATTTTCGGAGACTGGTCATGATCGTTGCTCGAATCGAAGGTGGGCTCGGCAATCAATTATTTCAATACGCATTCGGATTGCAATTAGCGAAAACCAATCGCACGGAATTGGTTCTCGATCTGTCCGCTTATGCGAGTAAACCACCTCATGGATACCTGCTGGACCGTTTCGCGATCAGCGCTCGTGAACTTCATCGGGACGAATACCACCGAGTGCCGGGGCGTTATCGCAACCGCAAACGCTCCTTGCTAGACGTCTTTCGATTGAATCGACACGCATTTTGGCGACTGCGAGAACGCCCATTTGGATTCGACGAGCGTTACTTGGCCGCTGGCGACAATCGCTATTTGGTAGGGTACTGGCAAGGCGAACGGTTCTTTCGCGATGTCCGTTCCAGCATTCACGACCAGTTTCAAGTCGCCGTTCCGATGAGCGCCAGGACGCACGAACTTCGGGAACGCATGTTCGAGCGTCCAAGCATGGCGATCCATGTCCGTCGAGGAGACTACATTACCAACCAGCCCATGGCGGTTCGGAATCTCAGCCTGTCCTATTATCGCGAATGCGTAGGACTGCAATTGCAGTCGCGTCCCCGGACGGAGGTTTATGTTTTCTCGAACGATATCGCATGGTGTCGGGAAAATCTAAAGTTGCCCTGCCCGATTCACTGGGTCGAACACACCAGCAATACGAGCGCCCATGAAGACCTGTGGCTGATGACCTCAGCGGAAAGCATCGCAATCGCCAACAGCACATTTAGCTGGTGGGGCGCCTACCTTGGACAGCGAACCGATCGAACCGTGTATGCACCGTCGGAGTGGTTTTATCCAGGAACAATCAACGATGCGGATCTCCACTGCGGCCGGTGGAAACGCGTGGTGGATCCGCAAACGCGACGGCAAGCGGCCTAATTCGCAAGCGGCCTAAGGATGCAAGCGACCTGACCGGACCCGGGTTCGGAGGGAAAAAGGTGGACACCTCGGAAAAAATGTTCTTTTGGAGTGTCTGTATGGAAGAAAACGCGGTCCTGGGCTATGTTGCTTTGCTTTGAGTGAACGTCTCTTTCCAGCTATTTCCCTGCGATGCAACTGCTGTCCCTCATTCGATCTAGGTTTGCACCTGTTTTAGCCCCTTGGCTGCCC
>JANODW010000269.1:0-5554 GCA_031412875.1 Pirellula sp.
AGCATCCAGAACGCTGAAGTCGAACTCCTCTGCAAACTTTTCATCGAACAACTGTAGGCCCAATTCCCATTCCGGAAAATTTCCGGCTTTGATGTTGTTCCAGAGATCTCGCCGATGGTAATCGGGATCTGCGCCGTTGATTTTAACGGCCTCGTTCCAAGCAACGGACTGGAGCCCTTGCTTTGGCTTCCAATGGAATTTGACAAAGGTCGCTTTTCCGTCTTTGTTAACCAGTCGGAACGTATGGACGCCAAAGCCTTCCATGAACCTGAACGAACGGGGGATCGTTCGGTCGCTCATGATCCACATGATCATGTTCATGCTCTCGGGAGTTAATGAGATAAAATCCCAGAAGTTGTCGTGGGCGGTTTGCGCCTGGGGGAAGCCACGGTCCGGCTCTGGCTTGGCCGCATGCACCAGATCAGGGAATTTGATGGCATCTTGGATGAAAAACACAGGGATGTTGTTGCCGACGATGTCCCAGTTGCCTTCTTGGGTATAGAGCTTGACGGCAAAACCTCTGACATCGCGGGCCAAGTCGGGCGAGCCCTTGCTGCCCGCGACAGTGGAGAATCGCACGAAGGCTGGAGTCTTCTCGCCGGCGCGCTGAAAAAGATCGGCTTTGGTAATGTCGGCGAGGGACTCATAGCTCTCGAAAAAACCATGTGCGCCAGAACCGCGTGCGTGTACGACACGTTCCGGAATGCGTTCATGATCGAAGTGGAACAGCTTTTCTCGGAGTTGGAAATCTTCGAGTAGCGTAGGGCCATCCTTGCCGGCCTTCAGCGAATTCTGATTGTCGGCGATCGGGATTCCTTGTTCTGTTGTCATCACCGCATTTTCATCGCTGCGCGACTGCCGCTGGTTGGAGTCTTTTTCATGCGGATTCGATTGGGGGCTCTTTGTTTGGCCGGGCACATCTGGTCTGGCGGGATTGGCCGCATTAGGTCGGGGGGTTTGCGACAGCGCAGGTTGGGCTATGGGAGAAAAAAGAGCAACAACAAAACAGGTACGAATGGCAAAGCGCATGGGGAACTCCTGGATGCGTGAATCGGGTCGGGAACTTAGGGGTAATGATTTGTTTCTATTTCAGACGATAGTAGGATCGGTCCGCATGCATGACTTGCTCACGTATCGAGTAGTGAGTTTTCCTTAATGCGACCCGCCTCATACGTATGTCCGTTGAGGCTCGAAAGCCAATACCATGCCAAAACTACCGATGCGTCTTCATCTTCGCGATATCGGGTCACTAAAACGTCCAGGCACAATCTCTCTCGCTGTGGGAAGAGTCATGTCGCGGCGGGAAGATGGGTTGGGAGTGGCGACCTCGCAACGGTACGGCGTTCGCATTTGCTAATGCTTGGAAATTGGGTTAGGAAAACGCGTAGCTTGCTGGACGTTGACGGCGCACGTTGGTTGCGTACGAGCCAGATTGCCTGCTCATCCCACGATTTGAATTCCGATGGAAAGAGAGCCAAGATGTACCCCGTTGTGAAGACACCGTTGCAATGAAAACACGCAAAGCTCGGCTGTTAGCACGCTTGGAATGGTGGGACTGTCACGACCTCCAGGACGATTGGTACGTCGCTAGAAGGTGGAGTCCGCTGGTTGCGTTGTTAGGGCTCATAGCCTTTGTGGGATGCGATGGGGCTCAGTCTGCATTAGAACCGGCGGGACGTAGTGCGGAGAAAATTGCACGGTTGTTTTGGGGTATGGCGATGGGGGCGTTGCTTGTTTGGAGCGCCGTTGTTGGTCTTGCCTTTTACTGTTTTTATTGTGTTCCCGGGCGAAAAAACAGGTTGGTAAGTTGGATGATCATAGGCGGGGGAACGGTGGTCCCAAGCGTCGTCTTAGGCTTCCTGTTGGCTTTTGGATTGACAATGCTGCCCGACATGCTTGCGCCCGCACTGGAGGGAAGTCTCCGAGTGAAGGTTACTGGAGAGCAGTGGTGGTGGAGAATTGAATACGAATCGGTTCCAGGAGAAGCGGTCGTTTTAGCGAACGAGATCCGGTTGCCTGTAGGCGAACCGGTGGAGATTCAATTGGAAAGCTCGGACGTTGTGCATTCGTTTTGGATCCCATCGCTGGGGGGCAAGATGGATATGATTCCTGGGCGGCGGACGCGACTGAAACTCGAACCGACACGAACGGGCAGCTATCGCGGTGCATGCGCGGAATACTGTGGTGGCTCTCACGCTTGGATGCTTCTCGATGTTGTGGTGTCAAGCAAAGAGGATTTTGATCAATGGTTAGACCAGCAGCGGCAGCCTGCGAAAGCGCCCACTGAGCCAGTAGCTCTCTCTGGGAGGAGCCTTTTTTTGGCAAGCGGATGCGGTGCATGCCATACGGTTCGCGGAACGTCTGCAGAGGGGAAAACAGGTCCGGACTTAACCCATGTCGGTGGCCGGTTGAGGCTGGGAGCTGGAGTATTGGGCAATGAAGTGGGCGATTTTGCGCGATGGATTGAAGAAGCCCGAGCGGTGAAGCCTGACGTGCACATGCCGAGTTTTCGGATGCTAGGTCAAAAGGAGATTCGCGAAATGGCGGCTTACCTGGACGGGTTGGAATGAACGAACAAGAGAAGAAACGAGTGGATCCGTCGCAGGGAGATGTGGATCCGTTGCCCGATGTTCCTAGTTTGGAGCTACGGCGTGAGCAAGAAGCCCGTCTTCTTGAGACATGGAAAACACCGACGGGCTGGCGGTATTGGTCGTCCGTTAACAATTCGGATGTCGGCCTGTGGTACACGGTGATGGCGTTTGTGTTTTTTCTTTTTGCCGGGGTGTTGGCGCTGTTGATGCGAATCCAACTTTCCGTGCCGAATAACGATTTCATGACTGCCGAGATGTACAACCAGGTATTTACGGTTCACGGTTCGGTGATGATGTTTCTTTTCGCACTCCCTATTTTCGAAGCGATAGCAATTTTATTGCTGCCGCAGATGTTAGGGGCACGGGACCTCCCTTTCCCACGTTTGTCTGCATTTGGATTTTGGAGTTTTTTATTGGGCGGAGCATTTCTGTGCGGCTCCCTATTTTTCAATGCAGCACCGAGCGGGGGCTGGTTTATGTATCCGCCGTTGACATCCAAGTACCAGCCGGGAATCGGAGCTGATATTTGGCTTTTGGGTTTTTCCTTCATCGAGGTGGCGGCAATCGCTGCCGCGGTCGAGATGATTGTCGGTACGTTGAAATGCCGTCCTCCGGGGATGCGCATTCACATGATGCCGTTGTATGCATGGTATGTCCTGGTCGCTGCCTCGATGATCCTATTTGCATTCCCGCCACTCATCGCAGGGAGCATGTTATTGGAAATCGAGCGCGCTTTTGATTGGCCCTTCTTTGATCCGGGGCGCGGAGGGGATCCACTTCTTTGGCAACATCTGTTCTGGCTTTTTGGTCATCCCGAGGTCTATATCATATTTCTGCCGTCAGTTGCATTGATCGCGATGATGGTACCGACTTTTGCACGTGTGCCGATGGTTGGGTATAGCTGGGTGGTATTGGCAACGATTGGGACAGGGTTTCTAAGTTTTGGATTGTGGGTGCATCACATGTTTACGACGGGATTGCCGGGCATCTCGCTTGGTTTCTTTTCGTCGGCATCCCAGGCGGTTGCCATTCCAACTGGCTTGCAAATTTTCTGCATCCTGGCAACGGTGGCTGTAGGTCGGGTCAAGCGATCTGTTCCGATGCTATTTTCTATGGGAAGTTTAATGATCTTCGTACTTGGAGGTTTGACGGGGGTCATGGTGGCTGTGGCGACGTTTGATTTTCAAGCCCATGACAGCTACTTCGTCGTTGCCCACCTGCACTATGTCATGATTGGTGGGGTGATTTTTCCTATTATTGCGGCGATCTATTACTACTTCCCCTTGGTTCATGGTAAGCAGCTTTCGGATCGACTTGGCATCATTGCGTTTTGGGTAACTTTTATCGGTTTCAACATTACCTTTATGCCTATGCATATTACCGGGTTGCGAGGGATGCCGCGGCGGGTTTTCACTTATCCTGCGAATATGGGTTTTGACACGCTCAATTTTGTTTCCACCATTGGGGCGTTTATCATGGGGGCAGGAATTTCCATCATCCTGTGGGACCTTGTTCGCCCCAAAATTGGTCAACCGTATTCGGACCGCAATCCGTGGGACGCGGGGACATTGGAGTGGCTACAGGAGATGCCTGGAAAGCCATGGGGGATACGATCGATTCCCGAAATTGACAGTCGGTATCCGCTTTGGGATCAACCGAATCTGATGCGGGATGTGGACCAGGGGCGATTCTATTTGCCCGATGCGGTGGGACTATTGCGAGAAACGATTGTGACATCGGTCATTGACGCCAAGCCACAACAGTGTCTGCAATTGCCAGGCTCATCTTTTGTGACCGCGTATGCTGCTTTCACTTTGGGCGGCTTTTTCATCTTTGGCACCTATCATTGGTGGTGGGCTTCGCTGGTAAGTCTCTTGTCGGCGGTGGGGATCATTAGTTATTGGCTGTGGACGGGGCCGATTCCGCGAGAGTTGGAAAAGGATGTAGGGCTCGGTTTGAAGCTGCCAACCTATTTATCGGGACCTGCGTCGATCACTTGGTGGGCGATGTGTATTACGATGCTCGCGGACTTGACGGCCTTTGTATCGTTGGTGTTCGGGTATTTTTTCTATTGGACCATTCACGATGACTTTCCACCCAAGCCATCGCCAGGTCCTGGTTTGTTTTGGCCGACGATCGGTTGCGTTTGTTTATTGCTCGCGTGGGGACTGGTTCTTTTGTCTCGTCGATGGAACCAGCTTCAGGACAGTACTCTGTTTTATTGCGGACTCTTGGCTGCGTTTTTGCTAAGTTTTGTTGGGGGAGCGGCATTGTTGATGGGGCCTTGGATGACGGGGCTCGACCCGCAAGTCCACGTATACGAAGCGACAGTATGGCTTTTGGTCTTATGGACTGTTGTGCATGTAGCGATCGGAATGTACATGCAACTTTATTGTTTAGCGCGAAGGTGGTTTGGCCGGATGTCGGCTCATTTCGATGGAGACATCACCAACGTTGCGTTGTATTGGCATTTCATGGCGTTGACGGCAGTGATTACCGTCGCGGTGATTGCCGGATTCCCATTGGTTTCGTGAAGTGAGCGTCATGTCAACACGCAGTTATTTGGCAGGATTCAGCGAGAAGCCTGATACCCATGAAAAAAATCAAAGCATCTGGCTTTTGGTCGCCTCACCAACGATTTGGATGGGGCATTTCCTCGCTTGCTATTTGACGGCGGCCATATGGTGTGCGAAGTATGCGGGACCGGATCGGTCTCTCGGAGATGTGAGGGGAGCCATCGGAGTCTTCACGTTTCTCGCGTTGGTCGGGATTACGTATATCGGATGGGTTGGCTACCGTCGCCACGGTATCCCGCACGGGACAATCCTTGCCGACGGCGATACCCCTGAAGACCGCCATCGGTTTTTGGGATTCGCCACTCTTCTTTTGTCCGGGCTCAGTGCGCTTGCAACGCTTTTTGTGGGCTTGGCCGCATACTTCATCGGGAGTTGCCATTGATGCGT
>JANODW010000270.1:0-2703 GCA_031412875.1 Pirellula sp.
TTGTAGCTCCTCAATCCCGATCGCTTGAAGGGTTTTGAGGACCGCTTGCAAGCTGGATCGACCGTTTGGCGAAGCGGATTCGGTCGGCTTAACAAGCTGGACCGAAACGTTCAGCTTCCATGGTTCGAGAAGCCGTGATGCAATTTGCCATTCGCTTTCGGTTTGGATCACCGTTGGTCCTGCCAGTTTTCCGGGAGCTCCTCCATCCCCTGGGATATCGACCATGGGGCCCGCGACAGCGTCGATGATCAGCGATCGCGGTGCAATCACAGCAGCTAACTGGGCATCGCCAAAACGATTCAATAAGCCGTGTACGTTGCGATGGATAGGTTCGGACCAGAGCTGCTCTCGCGGACCAAAGTGCCCCGACACACAAGCCGCGCGAATCTTAGGCTCTACGGCACACGCATACAACGCCAACAGTCCCCCTTCACCCCACCCGGCGACGAAATTGGGAAGCTCGCCATAGGTGTCATGAAGCGCTTCGAATGCGGCGGCGATTTCCTGCACTTGGTAGCCGAGAATGTGTCGACCCAGCACAAACGCGCTGCGATAAAGGAATCCTTGATCCGTCAGTTTCGAGCGACCGTTTCTTGCCTCCCGCGTGCGCTGAATGACATTGGGGATCAAAACCACACCGCCGCGCGCTGCAAGTTCCAATGCGATCGTTGACGAGGAATGATCGATACCGCATAGATCCTCTGGGCCTTGTCCTGCGTCGGGAACAACGACGGCGCAAAATCGCACAACGCCGTGCGGAACAAAAATGAGACCGGTTCCATCCACCCCTTCAAAGACCGGCCAACGCACATCGAAGACACGTCCAATCGCATTCTCAGCAAGCCAAGGTGATTCGGGACGCTTGTCCCCTAAGCCAGATTGAATCATCAATTTTGGGGATGCGATTCTCGCGTCGATCATGCCGATCCTCATTCGCAGCTCTTCTCGCAATGGGTGAATCGCCGATTCATAGTCAGACAAGTTGTTCGTTGGATTCTCGCCGACAGGCTTTGGCCATTGGTCGATCCGGTGCTGGACGGATTTTTGAATCGAGCGGATCAAAAAGCGATCGACTCCCGTTACCAATTCGGATGCCAAATCCCCTTCCCTTTCAAGAAGGGCGGTACCTGCGAGCGGCAGCTTGCTGATGGCCTCTTGAGACCGCGTCGGGTCGCAGATTCCACCCCAAAAAACGGAAACTAAGGAGAACTTTGCGAGGAACACTGGGAGGGATCGCATGGGATGGAAACCGCTTTTGAGGTCGTGCCAATAGGACGTCAAACCAACCGACATACCGCCTATCATACGAGCCCGCATCCTGTTGTGGGGGCGGCTCGCCTCGATTCAAGAATGAATTATCTCAAGAGCGGGCCAGCGGCTTGCTTAATCATCGGAGAAGCGATCCGTTGCGGCTGCGATGGGTCCATCATGGGCGGGCTTGACGAGGAATCGCCTATCCCGATTCCCGGCGTCCCGATTCCCTGATTTGCGATCAGGGAGGGATCGCGAAGTTTGGTTTTAGGAGGCTCGGATAGGTGGGCAAATGACATATCCAACATGTTTTGCAAACGTTTGACTTCGGGGTTTGTCGTATTGGATGCCAATAGACGACCGAGAGTCATTCGAGCGGTAACGAGTTCGCCGATCCGATGCTGGGCATGCACCAATTGGATTTGCCTTTCGACGCGATCGATCGGCATGCGATCGGCAGCCAACGCGAGGGCTTCGGCGGCATCCGAAACGCGTTCCAAATCCGCAAGTGCCATGCCGCGTATCAAGAGCACCTCAGGATCGGTATTGGCAGTGGTGTGCAAGTCAGCCATCCGGTCCAACGTTGCCAGGGCACGTTGTGGGCGGCCCGTATGTCGATAAATTTCTGCAACCGATAGTTGCACCCGAGAGTAATCGCCTCGGATCAACAGCGCACGGTGATAGCACTCCAAGGCTGCCGGCCAGTCACGTTCGGATTGGTGCGTGTCCCCTAACAGCGCCCATGCTTCCGCGTGGCTTCGATTGGCGGAAAGGACCCCAAGCGCCAGTTCTTTGGCGGACTTCCGATCTCCCATCGCAAGGTTCATTTCGCCGAGCCGAATCGCATACTCCGGGTTCCTGCCCGTTTGGTTCCTTCCCGAGAGCCGGACCGCCTCTCGCATGTGTTCCACGGCGCTTTCTTTGTTTCCCCGTTTCCAAAGCGTGGTTGCATACCCCCAATGCGCTCGTTCGTCTAACGGGGAGTTTCGAAGGGCTTCAGAAAATAGCATTTCTGCATCCTGTTGCCGCGAGCGTTGCAAAGCATCGGTTCCGCGAAGCGAAAGTTGACGCGCCGCAACCAATTGCGAGTCTGATTTTCGCTGGACGAGCGAATGGCAGCCCAACGAAAAGCCAACATTAAGGCAAACGCATACCCACAGCAATGCTCTGCCGAGATCGATCTCGGAAAGATGTGCGTTTGGAGAATGGGGCAGCATTGCAAAAAGGGGGTCGAGGACTCCGTTTCGTCCACCGCGCACGACGCTCGCGCACAGCACCGAAGCTTATTTACCAAAAATAGGAGAATAGGCTCAAGAGAAGCGGGGTAGTTTGCCGGGCGTCGATCGCAATGCTAGCCTTCGACAAAGCAGTTGCTGAGGGGGCCGGTCGATATGCGGTTCGCTTGTTATCTACTGCCGCTGACCAATTGGACGATGGCGGTCCATGTGGTGG
>JANODW010000271.1:0-3102 GCA_031412875.1 Pirellula sp.
GGTTCTTGTTCCTCGGCCATTCATCACCGCACTTTCCAGTCCAAGCTCCAGCAGAACGGGCAGATAAATACGATGCCATCTACCAACGGGGTTGGGATGTTCTGCGCGAAGAGCGTTTCGCGAGGATGCAGAAATTGGGACTTGCTAGCGGACCCCAATGGAACCTATCTCCACGTTCCATCGTCCCTGTCGATCGAAGTGATATCGCCAACGGCTATCCAGGTCAGGATAATCCAGCATGGGTTTCGCTCGACAAGGACCGCCAGCTCGATCTGGCTCGTCGTATGGCCGTGTTTGCAGCGATGGTTGAAGGGATAGACACTGGCGTCGGCAAAATTGTCGCGCACCTCAAAGCCACGCAGAGCTTCGATAACACTCTGATCCTATTCCTCAGTGACAACGGTGCTTGTTATGAATGGGGGCCTTTTGGATTTGATGGCCAGTCGCGAAAGGGAGATACGCTTTTGTACAAAGGGGACGATCTGCGAAAGATCGGCGGACGTGGCTCGGATCACTCGTACGGCAGCGCCTGGGCAAATTTGGGGAACACGCCGTTCCGCATGTACAAACACTTTACACATGAAGGTGGCATCAGTACGCCCTTCATCGCACATTGGCCCAAGGGGATTGGCAAACAAGAACGCTGGGTGAATGATCCGGCCCATGTGATGGACGTGATGCCCACGTTGGTCGATGCGACAGGAGCTCAGTACCCGACAACCCTGCGCGGCCAACCAATCACGCCGATGGAAGGCACCAGTCTGCTACCCGCGATGCGTGGCGGCTCATTACCGACGCGAACGATTGGATTCGATCACCAAGATGCCCATGCACTGCGGCACGGAAACTGGAAAGCCGTCTACTCGAAACGAATGCCACATGAGCTGAAGTGGGAACTTTATAACCTAGGCGAAGATCGATGCGAACTGAACGACTTGGCTGAAAAACAACCCGGGCGAATCCAACAAATGGCCGCCGATTGGGAAGCCTGGGCGCGACGCGTAGGCGTAATTTGGCAACCTATACCAACCAAGGCCAAAAGCGAATAGCGGGACAATCGGCATCGATTTGATTTGCATGACGATACCGACGAATGGCGTGTGGGGCTCAAAACGGTAGGATCGCTCACCGGCGACAAGATGCGAGAGCGGAAGTGGTACAATTTCAATTTTGATGATATCCCCTCACGGAAATAGCCCATGTTCAAAAGTCATTTGAAATCGATAGTGAGTTGCTCACTCCGTTTCACTGCAATGCTTGGCGGGAAGAATGCGACTCGATTGAGAGCCATGACTCTGCTGTTTGCGGTCGCTGTTTTACTCATGCCCAATACGGTTTATTCAGCGGATCGTCCGAATATCGTTTTGGTGTTCATCGATGATATGGGTTGGGGAGATTTCTCTTGCTTTGGCAATCGCGACGCAAATACTCCAAATATCGACCGGCTGGCAGCCGAAGGGGTGCGATTCGAGCAGTTCTATGTCAATTCACCGATTTGCTCCCCCTCGCGCACTGCCATTTCGACGGGTCAGTATCCACAACGCTGGCGGATTTCGTCGTTTCTCAACAACCGAAAAAGCAACCAAGACCGAGGTATGGCACAGTGGCTTGATCCCAAAGCACCGATGTTGGCTCGCTCGCTACAGAAGGCCGGCTATGCCACAGGGCACTTTGGAAAATGGCACCTGGGCGGACAGCGAGACGTCAACGATGCACCCGCCATCACGGAATACGGGTTCGATGAGTCGCTTACGAACTTCGAAGGCATGGGGCCAAAGCTACTGCCGCTAACACTACGTCCCGGACAAAGCAAGCCCGATCGGATTTGGGAAGCAGCCGAAAACCTCGGTGAGGGGTACCGATGGATGCTGAGATCGGAGATCACCACGGGATATATAGATGCTGCAATTCCATTCATCGACAAAGCCGTATCCGCCAAAAAACCCTTCTACATCAACCTATGGCCCGACGACGTGCATTCGCCATTCTGGCCGCCAGTTGAGACATGGGGCAACGGTTCCAAACGCCAGCTTTATCATTCAACGCTTGAGGCAATGGACAAACAGTTCGGTAAGCTGATTGACCGCATCCGAAATGATCCGGTATTGAATGGCAACACGTTGATTTTAGTTTGTTCGGACAATGGTCCTGAACCTGGTGCTGGCTCCGCTGGCCCGTTTCGAGGAAACAAAGGGCAACTTTATGAAGGGGGCGTGCGCTCGTCATTGATTGCGTGGGGACCGAAAATCGTGCGCAAGCAAGGAAGGATCGACACCGAATCGGTGTTCTCGGCGATCGATCTTCCGCCGACCCTGCTGACTCTAACTGGCACTCCGTTTCCCGATGGGATTGCGTTGGATGGAGAAGCTTTGGTGGACACGTTGCTTGGTGACGGCGGATCGCGTTCGGCTCCTATTTTTTTTCGACGCCCGCCCGACCGGGACTCATTTAATGGCGTAACCGATCTGCCTGACCTTGCTCTTCGCAGTGGGCAATGGAAACTCCTGTGTGAGTATGACGGCTCCGCCCCCGAACTCTACAACTTGCAGATCGACCGGTCTGAGTCAACCAATGTTGCTGCAGCAAACCCGAAAATGGTCGCAGAGTTAACCCAGTCACTTATCGCTTGGCACAAGAGTATGCCGCCGGACAACGGAGCCACCTACCGTGACCTTGCCGCGAAGAACAAAAGCAAATAGCGCTAACGGAAGTTAACCCCGATCGGCCAGTTCCGACGAGGACGATCGGAGGTGCCGGACAATGCCTTGCAATGGAAGCACAATGCCTTGCAATGGAAGCAAGGATAACGCAAAACACCGACGGCGTGAACACCTGGACATCATGAGTGCCGTTCTATAGGGGGGGCAAGGACCATACAATTTCGGGGAAATCGGAACAACCAACAATAGCCCCTCGTTGCCCTTTGCACCGACTTAAGGCAGAATGAATTCGCCTTAAGGTGAGCTGCAGGCTGAAACATACTAGCCGTAGTTTGGGACCATCGTCCCGAACTAACAACACGGACGGGACAATGGTCCCATCCTACGGTAGTAATGATCCCGCCGCTCGCCTATCAGGCTATCCCATCGGAAGTAGTATTCT
>JANODW010000272.1:0-12036 GCA_031412875.1 Pirellula sp.
ATCCTTGACGACAATGGGCGATGCGTGGGCGGAACCGCCCAAGACATGGTGACGATGCAAATTCGTGCGTTTCCTGCCGACGCGGTCGTCGTCGCCACCGGGGGCAATGGGCTGATCTACGGCCGTTCCACCATGTCGGTGTTCTGTACCGGGAGCGCTGCAAGCCGATGTTTTCAAGCGGGGGCGAAAATGGGCAACCCTGAATTCATCCAAGTGCACCCGACCGCGATTCCAGGGGCGGACAAACTGCGATTGATGAGCGAGTCTGCACGCGGGGAAGGCGGGCGGGTTTGGGTGCCTCGCAAGCCGAACGATTCGCGATATCCCAAGGAAATTCCTGAACCAGAGCGTTATTATTTTTTAGAAGAGCGTTTCCCAAAGTACGGCAATCTCGTTCCTCGCGATATTGCGACCCGCGAAATTTTTAATATTTGCGTGAACGAAGGGCTCTCGGTCGACCCCACTCGGATGAGCGTGTATCTAGATCTGACGCATATTTCCCGAGCAGAATTGGATCGCAAACTGGGTGGTATCCTGGAAATCTACGAAAAGTTCCAAGGTGTCGATCCACGTGAAGAGCCAATGAAAATTTTCCCGGCAGTGCACTACAGCATGGGTGGACTGTGGGTCAACTACGAAGCCAGCGCCGATGGCGGCTTGCTCCCAGGATCTCCCAAGAATCAATCCACCAACGTTCCCGGGCTCTATGCCATCGGAGAATGCGACTACCAGTATCACGGAGCCAACCGGTTGGGTGCCAACTCGCTTCTGAGTTGCATTTTCAGTGGATTGTTCTTAGGCCCAGGCATCGTGAATTGGATGAAGGGCAACAAGGCGTCGAGCGAACTGCCAAAGAGCATCTACGAGAAGGCAGTTGGAGCGCAAGAAGCGCGGCATAAAAAGTTGTTATCCAATTCCTCCGGCGAAGAAAACCCTTACTTGATTCATCAGGAGTTAGGGGACGTTATGACACGCGCAGCGACCGTCGTTCGCGACAACAAACAGTTGTCCGAAGCGTACAATAAGGTGTGCGAATTGAGCCAACGCGCTGCCCATTGCGGATTGTCCGACACCGGCAGTTGGACCAATCAAAACGTCATTTTTACCAAAGCAGTTCAAGACATGTTCCCGGTTGCTCAATGCATCCTCAGAGGCGCGTTGCAACGTGATGAAAGTCGCGGAGCCCATTACAAACCCGCGTTTAGTATGCCTAGTTTGACCGCTACGGACCCAGTTGCAAAACGGGCCGAAGCAGAGCAATGGTGCGATGCTTTCGAAGCAAACAACGAAAAGTTCCTTAAGTCCACCATCTGCCAATGGAACGGAAGCGATCCTGATGTTTCCTATGAAGACATCGATACAAGACTATTGCCGCCACGGCCTCGCTTGTACGGATTGGTAGGCGCAGAAGTGATCGAGCAAGTTTGGAAGGAACGAACGGCGTCCAATTCCAACGGCGCTGCCCATCCACCCAAGAAGCAACTTGCGGGCGCCACTTAGGGGCGACTTAGCAACCCGCTTCTGCAAACATAAACCCTCATTCCTATTAGACCAATAAATCCACTCAAAAATTGACGCTCTCATGATTGCACCAGGAAACGAAGCTTCGGCAAAACGTCGCCCATCTAAAGTGAATGTACGCATCCTGCGGCAAGACGGACCGGGTCTGCCAGGCTATTGGGAACGACATCAAGTAGCATACGAACCGGACATGAACGTGATCAGCGTTCTGCAAAAAGTAGCGGCACAAGCCAAAACGAGCGACGGAAAAAAAGTAGCGCCGGTGGCTTGGGATTGTGGATGCCTAGAGGAAGTATGCGGCTCATGCACCATGGTCATCAATGGACGCGTGCGGCAAAGCTGCAGCGCGCTCGTTGACCGATTGCTCGAAGACGATTCCAACGAAATTGAACTCAGACCGATGAGCAAATTCCCAGTCGTACGAGACTTGGTCATCGACCGATCGAGACTGTTTCGGGCGCTGTCTCGAGTTAAAAGTTGGGTGCCGGTCGACGGATACTACGACATGGGACCGGGCCCTCGCATTTCGCGGGACGAGCAAGAACAGAACTACCCGCTGAGCCAATGCATGAGCTGTGGATGCTGCTTGGAGGCATGCCCTCAATACACCAAGATAGAACTCCAGCGGCAGCCTGGCGAAAGCGACGAAGAATTCGCGACACGAAAGAACGCAGCCTTCGATCAAGGCTTCGTCGGAGCCCATGCGATTTCTCAAGCGATGCTGTTCAACTCGCATCCGGTCGGAAAGAACATGGCCAACGAACGGATGGAGAGCCTAACGTCTGCAGGGGGAATTCAAGAATGCGGCAATGCTCAAAATTGCGTCGCCGTTTGCCCGAAAGAAATTCCGCTCACCACATCGATCGCACGTGCTGGCAGAGCGGCAACCGTTTACGCGATCAAGAAAATCTTCGATCGATAGATTGCGTTGCCTTCAATTAGGCGAGCGGCAGGCTGAAATACACTAGCCGTAGTTTGGGCTCATTGTCCCGAACTATCAAACGGACGGGACAAAGGTCCCATCCGACGATAGTATTAATGCCGCAACTCGGCTTACTCCGAACGCATCGCAACCTGGATGGTCAGCGGTCCAAACGGGGTCTTGAACTCCACCGTTTCAACTTCCGAACAATGGTTGAACGAGATCCTGTAGTCCGACCCGCTGACAGTGGTCGGCAATCCAAGTGCGATATTGGGATTCCCGAATCGCTCTTTGGCTCCACCGCCGATCATGTTTGCCAATTCGCCTACCAAGTCTAGAACGTCGCCATCGATACTTGTTGGGCGAGTTCCGATGAAGACTTCTGCGGCAGCGAATGCGATCTCTTTGTCGACGCTGACTACCACGGTACCCTTTAATTCTCCAGCCAATCCAATAATGCCCGTCACGTCTCGCGCGGACTGGAATTCATTGTATTTGCTGACGGATTCGACGGTAACGTCCCAACCGAGCATGGTTTGGAAAATTGCTTTGGTGCTGGAAATAAAATTGGGCAAGTAGAGACTTTGAATTTGGCTTTCAACTGCGTTCGACATGACTCGGCTTTCTTGAAATCGGCGGCTAGAAATAGCTTTGACAAACAACTTTGGCTTTGGAAACCATGGTTTGTTGGAAATGCTTAATGCAATCGTCGACGTTTTTTGCCTTGGGCGGGCGATGCGTAGCGAATATTCCGATCGAGCCTTCGATGCCGTCCAGTGCAACGTGTTTTCCTTTGAGATTGAGTGCCATTGGGCGCGAGCCAAATGGCACGCACATTAGCGGAACGGCTTGCGCCGTTCCGCTAAAGCTGGATTAGCTAAAGCAAGACGATTTGATAAAAAAAGATCGGCGGGGTAATTGACTTGCATCAAACACAATCCGCGCGCGGGGGCTGTCAAGTCCGTTTGCCGTCGCTCTCGCGATTCGATGGTGGATTGCATCCAGCGTGGTCCGAACCGGTCCGCGCCCACGTCGCGCAAAGTTCCGACGATATTGCGTACCATGTTGTAAAGGAATCCGTCCGCTTCGACATCGATCCATATATCGACTCCGTCGATGGTGGGGACGGTGACGACCTCGAGGGCATAGACTGTTCTCGTCGTGGTTAGGCGAGGTGAGCCAGGGGTTTCGAAGCCCTTGAAGTCATGCGTTCCAATCAGAAATTTCGCCCCCTCTCGCATCGCTTCATGGTCCAGGGGTTTCGGCAACCACCAATGGAACCGTCGATGCATGACATCGCCGACTTTGGAATTCCGTATCGTGTAGCGATACCGTTTGCTGCGAGCATCGCGAATGGGGTCGAAGGGCAATACGACTTCGCTGCATTCGCGAACGACGATGTCCTCCGGCAAATGGCGGTTGATGGCAAAGCTTAGCTTGGTCGGATCATGCCGCCAATTCTGGAGCACAAAGGCGCCGACTTGGCCCAAGGCGTGAACTCCGGCGTCGGTGCGGCCACTGCCTTGGATATGCGTTTTCTCTTTCGTCGCCTTGCGGATCGCTTCGATCAGCCGTTGTTGAATTGAAACTGCGTTCGATTGAAGCTGCCATCCCCCATAATTCGTTCCGTCATAGGCAATTGTGATCGCAAATTTTCGCTGCATGTTCTTACAAAATGAATAGTGCTGTATACCGAGGACGCCCGTTTCTGAAGAGGCAAAGTCTACGAGGGTTCCGTCCAAAACACTATGGGCGTTCGGTCCACGCATCGTCCCGTTGCATGAACATGAGATGCTGCCACGGCAGGCGATCGTATTCCTTGGCGAGCTTGAAACCGTTCGCTTTGTACTCCTTCAAAATTTGTGCCTTGCTCATTTTGTGTTCGGCGCGGATCAGGACCGTGGGGTCCTCGGCGCGAAATTCTACCAAGGCGATCAGGCCCTCGGGTTTCAGGGATTTTCTTAACGCAGCCAGCATTTGAACGGGATGCGAAAACTCATGGTAGACATCCACCATCAGGACCAAGTCGACGGAGTTTTCGGCCAGCTTGGGATCCCATAGTTCTCCCAATATCGTTTCCACATTTTCAATTTTCTTTTCCGCCAAACGCCTCGATAGCTCTTGAAGCATCTGTGGTTGAATATCGACCGCAATGACTTTTCCTTGGGGTGCGACGCGCGGTGCGATCTGCAGCGTATGGTACCCGTCCCCTGAACCCAGATCGCAAACCACAATTCCCGGCTTGAGATTGAGTTGATCCAGCATCTCTTGAGGGTTCTCTTCTTGGATGCGTTCCGGTCGGCTGAGCCAGTTCATGTGCATGTAGCCCATCGGCTGGGCAACGCGTCGGCCCAGGTATTTGGTGACTCCCTTGGGTTCTGGGCGATTGGGTTGGTCGGCTTTCGGCGAATCCACTGTAGGAGTTTCGCCTTTGGGTACCGCTTGCGAGAGGGCTCTTTCACAGACGCTTAACGCCAAGGCCGCAGAAAGGAAGATAACGCCTGTCGAAAAAAACAAGGGCCCGTTTTTTGAAATAGGATTGCGGGTCGCGTTCATGATCGCTTAGTCCTCGAGTGGAAGGGGAAGGAAGGAGGCCTGTTTTGCCGATTCAAGATAAGTTTCTAGAATCAGCAACGCCGCGACCTTGTCGACTTGTTTTTTGCGTTTTTTGTGAGTGAGCTCGGCATCGCGAAGCAACCGATTGGCAAGTGCGGTGGTGTATCGCTCGTCGATAAAACGGACGGGGCGGTCCGTGATATGGTTGAGCCACAACGCGAATTCGCGGGCCTCTTGGGATTTCTGGCTCTCGCGACCGTCGCAGTGGATCGGCAATCCAACGACCCAGCCAAGGATCTGGTTGTCGCGCGTCAGCTTCTCAAAATGCTGCTGATCCAAAGATTCATTTCGCCGGGTGTACGTTTCCAGTGGACTCGTCCAAGTACGGCTCGGATCGCAAATGGAGACGCCGATGCGTACCGTCCCATAGTCAACACCGGCAAGCCTTCCGGACTCTGGCCAATTGAATTGTCTCGTATCGGGGTTACCCAAATCGCTCAACCTTCCAAAATTCTCTTGAAATCAATGCGGTCACTTCATTATTGTCCCCATACCGTCGCCGATTGACCAGAGCCAGCACCGCAAAGGATGGCTTATTTTGAAAGCAGTGGAAAATGATGAAAGCCAAAAGAAAAATCGCGATCGCCACCTTGAGCAGCCTTTTCGCTGCGTTGGCCTCGCTTTCCAACTCAGGGTTTGCCCAAGATGGCCTCGATTTCAGCTTCAACGATGCTGAACGGATGATGTCTTTTAACACCGTGGAGTTAAAGGACCAGCTCAATTTTGGACTGCGTACATTTACAACGGGCCAAAAGGCGTTTATCGACGGAGTGGTTGCGCGCGTTGACAACGGCGAACTGCCCCGGGCGATGGTCAATGTTGTCTTTGTATGGTCCCGGAAACGCAAGCCGACGTTTCCGTTCCCCTATTTTGAAATCGCAATGCGATTGCTGGCGGAACGGCGTGGAGTGGTGTTGCCGACCTACGAGTACTACCAATAGTTCTCGTCCTGCAGGGCTGCATGCAACTCTGCATGCTCTGCATTGAAAGTCATCCGTTCGCAATCAAACCGGCCAAGTATCCGGCTTTGAAGCCCGCGTCGATGTTGACAACAGCGACGTTGGAGGCGCAGCTATTGAGCATGCTCAGCAAGGCCGACAGGCCAGCAAAATTCGCACCGTAGCCGACACTGGTGGGAACCGCGATCACAGGGCATCGAACGTGCCCTGCTAGGACACTGGGAAGCGCCCCCTCCATTCCAGCCACACACACGATGGCGTTCATGGACTGCAGGAGCGGTACTTTGGACATCAATCGATACGGGCCGGCAACCCCCACATCCTGGATCAGTTGCGTTGGGACTCCCATCCATGCGAGCGTCTCAATGGCTTCGACGGCGATGCTCTCATCGGTCGTGCCAGCGCTGACCACGGCAACCTTCCGCAATTTTTGATCTGAGGCGCAAACGATGTCTTCGGGCGCCAACGGTATGGCTCGTCTGCCTATCCGCAATGTTCGACCCGTATGATTCCATCGCGAATAGGAAAACATCTCGGTGAGCGTGCGAACTTGTTCAGGAGTGACTCGGGTGATGAGCACTTCGTCATTGTCGGCCAAAATCGCTTCGGTTACGTTGCGAATCGAGTCGGGAGACTTTCCCGTTCCGTAGATGACTTCTGGATACCCGCATCGTCGCTTCCTATCCAAGTCGGGGGTGGTCGAACCGTGCGATTGGACAGCGGACTCCAGTATTCGCTGACCGAATTCTACAGCGGTGATTTCACCTTGTTGGTAAGCGGCATAAATACGCGCGATTGGGTCGTCGTCGGGCATTGGCAAAACTAAAAAGGGAAAGGAGCAGTGCTGCCGGTCACGCAACTCGCTCGCGGGTAAGGATCAAGTCGAGGATCTTCTCGATGGCTTCGGCGGATTGCTCGCGAGGCATCGTGGGCAAGTCGCGTCGGCTGTGAAGCACTTGTTCGGGCGTTA
Source organism: Pirellula sp. (assembly GCA_031412875.1). GTDB lineage: Bacteria > Planctomycetota > Planctomycetia > Pirellulales > Pirellulaceae > JBKCUI01. The sequence continues at coordinate 6,989 of JANODW010000272.1, forward strand.
ACGGTACATGCACAAACCCTATCAAGCAAGTTCGGCGATGGATCTCGTGCCAGTGGTGAGACAAATACATCGCCGCGTTGCAAAGATACGTCCCTGCATGAAACGACACCGAGCAAGGGATCCCGCTGGAACGGAGCTCCGCGTTCCATTGGTCCAATGGAAACTTGGTACGGTAAGCGACGGGACCGTTGGGAACCAGAGGGCCAAAAAAATCGCCGGCCGCTTCGGTCATTCCAGCCACATTGAGCGCAATCGCTTCCATCTGAACTCGGCTTATGCCAGGCGCTTGGCCCAAATGGACAATGGCATCGAACCCGATCTCGAGATCTTTTTCTAGCCTCGCTTGCAACTTGGACAAATCGACAGGGTAACGACGTGTCGTCACTCCCTCGGGAAGCCCACGATGATGCAAAAATGTCACTAGCGCCTCCCAACTCGCGTTCTGTTCCCAAGTATCGTAGGGTTCGAAAGCTGTTAACAATAAGCGCAATTCAGACCTCCAGGGGTTTGCCGCCAATGCGAACGGCAAGTTCGTTGGTAGACGTGAGACAGCCATCTCATCGTTTACGACACAAGGACAAAAGTTAAGGCAAAAAGTGGGACAAAAAAGGAATGCTTGGATGCAAAGCCAAACCCATTCCCATCCATTGTTTATACCCCCTTTTGTACTCTAAAAATGCCGTTGTGTACCAATAAGGAGGCCAACAAGCCTGGAATTGGCCTCATCCTTGGGATAAAGTGGACACATGGACCTCCCCAGACCACCTCAAGAAGGCGAATTGAATGTGTTGCTCGGCTAATTCTCTCCGCTGCGGACTCGTGGCGTTTATCCTGATCGCTTCCCATTCCATCAAGGCTTCCACGCTGGTCGCAGACGATCTGTTTCCGGACAAAGGGCTGGAAGCGGCCGTTCGGAAAGAGGTTTTTGACAAACGATACAACACCGAGCCGCTCACCGCAGACGATGTGAAAAACATCTCGCAGGTGATCGGCAAAGGAAAAGGAATCAAAAGCCTGGAAGGGCTTCAGAATTGCAAGGCGCTCATGACGCTCGATCTGGAACGGAACGAGATCGCGGATTTGGGACCGATCAAGGATCTGAAGCAGTTGCAGTTGATCGATCTGGCATCGAATAAAATCGAAAAAATCGATGCGTTCGCAGGTTTGGTCCAAGCCCAATATTTGCAACTTTCCAAGAACGCGATTTCGGACCTTACTCCGCTTCGCGATATGGCCAACCTCCGTTCGCTCTACATTGCCAACAACCAAATCAAAACCGTCGAACCGGTTTCAGGACTGAAGAAAATGTGGACGCTCGATTTGGCCGGCAACCCCCTCGAGGACACGTTGCCGATCGGGAAACTAAAGGGGCTCGATACCATCAACCTCAAAGGCTGCGGGGTCAAGAGCCTCGAATTTGTGCGAACGCTCGCGCCGAATCTATTGATGCTCAATGGCAATCCCAATGCCGATCTGATGCCGCTCGTAGAAACCTGCGAAGCGGACATCAAAGCCGAGGGTCGCTTTGCTCCGTTCTTAAAACTCTATCTAGATGACAGCCAACTCAAAGAGCCCTCGCAAGCCAGTGCGATCGAGCGGCTCAAGGCCGCTCGGGTAAAAATAAATCCCAAATAGCCGGCCGATCAACTTCGACCAACCCAACTGCATCACCGCCCAGCCGATCTCGATCTACTCCCTAGAACTGCACCTATGTACACCCATTGTAAATTGACGATCAAGCTGACGGCAGCCGCCTTGCTTTGCATCCCCTTTTCAAATCGCGGGATGGCCCAGTCCGACAGCGAGTCTCCTGCCTTTCGAGCGCGTACGGACTCCAATGCTCAACAAGATCTCTTGCTGCTGCGAGAGGCTCTCAATCGCGCGACCGATTCCAATGGCGATATCAATCCGCTGGGGAAGTTCCTCCAAAGAACCGAAAACGGTTTTACAACGCAAAAGGAAACAGCAAAGGCGTCCCGAATCGAGTTGACTCCCAAGGAATCCAAAAAAACCGCGAAACCATCCGATCGCACCGCCGCCAGGGAACTTGACCCCGATGCCGACCAGAAGCCGCAGCTAGATCCGAAACAAAGCAAAAAAGATGCGTCCGCAAAATCCGACTCTCTCGATAATTCCATTGAGACTTTGCCGGGTCCACGAACCACTATCATTCAGCAGGCTAGTCCGCAGTTCTCAAGGACAATCGTCAACGATTTCCGTCCAGCCTATGAAATCCCAGCAACGCTGGTATCGGCTTCGATGCCCTGGTACGTCCCTACGAGCAATTATGTGGCCAACTTCCAGGAAATACCCGCGACGGGAGCGCCGGTTTTTTCTGGGGGATCCTCTAGCGCTTTTCCAGGAGTCTTTCCGTCAGCCAACGATCCTGCCGCAAACTTTCAGCCGCAGCTACCAAACGCCAGCACGGGCTCGATAATCAATCCCAATATCAATCCCAATATCAATCCTAATGGGAACATTTTGCCTAGCAATCTCAATCCGACCGTCCCCATGAACAGCGGCGGTGCACTGAGCAGTAATCCCGCGATCAACAACGGTGGTCCGTTGCAATACTCGCAGCCGATTGTTACGCCTCAACCCTTCTACCCGGGTAGTCCAACGGTTAGTCCTAGCGACACGTTGCCCAGATATCCACAACAGTTGTCGCCAGTCAACGGGTTGCCTTTTGTAAGCGGTGCGCCCTGTGCGCGAGATGCGCGGTTTATGGTTTCCCGCGACGCGTATCGTCAGTCGGTCGATCCGTGCGCTCCCACGCGTTGCGGTCTCACCGGCGGTGTCCCGTATGCAGGGAATCCCGGCGGCTCTCCATTTTCCTATGTCCCTCCAACGTACATGAATAGCAATCGATACGATGCTGGATATCGGCCGCTGATCGGATTTGGTCAGACTCTTGACAATGCATACCTCGGTCGCGGTATCATTGGTCAACCAGTCGCTTATGTGAATGGACAACCTGTCCGCAATTTCATTCGTTACTTGTTCCCTTAAAAAGCAACCACTGCATTGCCCCCTCGCCCCCGTTTTTATCTGGATCATGCGTCTACTTCTTGGCCCAAACCACCCGGTTCTCTCGAGGCTTGTGTCGCATTCCAGACAACCAACGGGGCTTCCGCCGGACGAGGTGTCTACCAGAATGCAGAGCATTCAAGCCAACTCGTGACGACGACCCGCCGGTTGCTGGCCAAAACCATTGGCGTGCCTAACCCCAACGATATCGCGTTTTGCAGCAATGGGACTCAGTCGCTCAATTCTGCCATCCTAGGCTTCCTGCAATCTCCTGAAAACCGTGGGGCACATGTCGTCACGACCGCCACCGAACACAACAGCGTTTTGCGCCCGCTGCAGTTATCCGCCCGATCCAACGCCATCACTTGGACGGCCGTCCAGTGCGATCCTGCCGGTTTTGTTGCACCCGAGGAAGTTCTCAACGCGATGCAAAGCAATACCAGGATGGTCATCGTCAATCACGTTTCCAATGTGACGGGAGCCATTCAAGATGTACAGGCAATGGCCGCGATCGCAAAAGAACGCGATGCCATTTTTTTGCTCGATGCGGCTCAGTCTCTGGGGTACTTACCGCTGCATGCATCGGCAGATGGATTCGACATCGTCGCGGCCCCAGGACACAAAGGGGCGGGTGGGATGCTCGGGACAGGATTCTTGTACGTCCGCAAAGAATTGCAAAGCCAAATGCAACCCGTTTGGATCGGTGGAACGGGAACGCAAAGCGATTCGGTCGATGGACCTTTCGAATGGCTGTACGCAGTGGAATCTGGCAACAGCAACCTCCCTGGCATCGCTTCGTTGAAAGCAGGATTGGAATGGCTTGAACAGAATCCACCCTCCGACGCTTTGCAAGGGTGGACGACTTTGTTGATCGAAGCGATTCGGAGTTGCAAGAATCTTAAGGTCATCGGCCCGCTTGCTGGCGACCCGCTGCGCCCACGACTCCACGTGGTCAGTTTGATCGGCAACGCAACGTCGTGTCATGAAATGGCGATGATGCTGGACGCTGCCTGTGGCGTAGAAGCCCGATCGGGATTCCACTGCGCGGGATTGATCCATGATTTTTTAGATACAAAAGCGCGCGGGGGAACGCTCCGATTGAGCTTAGGACATACTAGCTCGCTGGCGGATGTCGAAGCTGCCATTGCTGGCATTCAACTGCTGGACACAATGTAGTCAAACGTGGATGCAAACCATTTGAAGCATTTGGTTGCGAGCCAATTTTCGAAAATGCTTAAACGGTATACTGTCTCTAGTGAAAAAAATTTCCCGTTTGCGACTGCCAATTGTTCCGTTCCTTTATTCAACTCACTCAACTTCGTAAGCGTTTTTATGCCAAAGCTGACCGTGTTTTGTGGAATGCTCTTGATTTTGCACAGCCCCACTCTTTGCTCGCAAGAGCCCCAAAGTTCTGGAAATAATTCGCTGCGCCTTCCTCAAACCGAACCCGCTCAATACGTGCAGTATCCCACCACCAAAGCGATCGCGCAATCGGACACGTATCACGAGACGACGGTCGAGGATCCATTTCGTTGGTTGGAAAATGTCGACTCGGAGGAAACGAAAGATTGGATCCAACGCCAAAACGAAGTCACTTTTGATTACCTGAAGGCATCGCACCAGCGGGATGAGATCAAACGACGATTGAATGCGCTTTGGAACTACGAGCGTTTCGGTTTTCCATCGAAGCATGGTGAACTCTATCTGTACACCCATAACAACGGTCTCCAAAATCAAAGCGTTCTCTATACCGCCGATCGGTTGGAGGGGGAACGCACGGTACTCCTCGATCCCAATACTCTGGTGGCGGACGGTACGGTAGCCCTCACCGGCGACGTCCCTAGTGACGATGGGAAACTGCTAGCGTATGGGCTCGCTAAAGCGGGTAGCGACTGGAACACTTGGCGCGTTCGCAATATTTCTACGGCACGAGACTTGGACGACTCGATCGAGTGGGTCAAATTCAGCTCCGTATCCTGGACGGCTGACAACGCTGGATTTTTTTATAGCCGGTACGATCA
>JANODW010000273.1:0-5024 GCA_031412875.1 Pirellula sp.
ATAGTCAACGACTGGGACATCACAAGGCCCTCTGCCAGTCCGTCGATGGAAATTTCGACAGGGCCATCGCATCCTTCGAACCGATTGACTGCCACGTCAAACTCCGTGCCCACGCCGGGACGCAGTGTAATCTCCTTTTGTTCGATTCGCATTTTGTATTGAGGATTCGGGCGGCGTACGGTTAGTTTGTACTTGTAGTTGTCTCCCGACTGTCCGCGCGCGTCGCGGACGCGAATCAATGCTCGACCATCTGTGTTTGCTCGGAACGTGATCTGACTGTCTTTGCCTAATTGGCGAGTCGACTCATCATCGTTCGTGTAGTAGATCGGAAAGACTGGCAGACCGTTGGGAGCGGCTGGCTGGCCGTCGGCAAGTTCACGCACGATCCATGCCGGCTCATTGAGGGCATGGGTAGTGGCGGTCGTATCGAAGTAAGTGAATCGGTTGCCGATTCCCGGATAGACTTTGAAACCCGAATCGGGACCACGCGGATACAACCATAGCTTTACTACTTCTCCGCCTGCGTACAAAAGCTCGTTCAACTCCATGTCTTCCCACCGATGCAAACGAAAATCGTCGGCATTGGTCGAATCTTTTCCTCGGAATGTGAAGTAGGTTTCTCGGACCGCTTGAAGCCGGGTGCGAACCATCGGTTCTCCCTTTTGATCGAGTATGTCTAAGAGGCTATCCATCGGTGCTCCGCTCCGAGCGGAATCGATTTGTATCACCCAAGGCTCCCCCGCTTTGGCTTCAAATGCATACCAATCCCCTGGATGCTCCCCTCGCATGTCGGCCTCTTTCAGAACCGCGTGGACTTCTGATCCGCCGACGATTTCTTGGGGCGATGCCATCGAATGCGGACTCTCAACCTCATCTATTTTTTTGAGTGAGTCGCTGCCGGCGATCCAGTCCTCGTCCACTTGTGTCGACAACACACTGGGCTTTAACGGCGGGGCAATCGCTTTCCAGCCGGACGCGTCCAAGGTCGATATCTTGCCACCCAGAGTGCTAACGGTGAGCGTTGACTGGTCCGCATTCCACAGCAGGCCCGTGGGAACTTCGTCGATGGCGCCCAATTGCCCCAGTGGGTCTGTTGTCTCAGCCGACCATAATTTGACTTTCTTGTCATCGCTGGCGGTTGCAATGAATCGGCCGTCTCTGGATAGCGCCATTTGCGTTACCGAACCTTCATGGGCAAAGGTCGAATACAGCATAGGGCTCACCGATGGCTTCTCTGAAGAAAGCAACTTCCAAACGCGCACGCGTCGATCCGCACCGGCAGCCAGTACACGGTTTCGAGACGAGTCGAATCGAACGGCGTACTGTTCGGCTTCGCATTGCCCAAAGGTATCCAGCCGTTCACCGCTCTCGACGCGCCAAATCTTTATCGTTTCGTCGGCGCTGGCCGACGCTAGGACCTGACCCGTTGCATCAAAATCCAAATCGTAGATCGCTCCATTGTGCCCCGTCAGCCGCCTGAGTTGTTTGCCGTCTGCAACATTCCAAAGCACGATCGTCCGATCGTAGCCAGCCGTTGCCAATGTTTTACCGTCTGGGCTTAGCACCGCCGAATACAAAGTGTCTTGATGACCCTCGACAACGCGGACCAGTGTCGGCTTGTTGCCTCCGCCCGCATTCTCCAACACCGTCGCTTGACCACCCACGCCGGGAATACCCGAAGCAATGACGGTATAGCGTCCATCGATCGTCGATCGGACTTGAGTGACTTTGCCGACAATCTCCAGCGGGAGCGGTTGGCTCCATTGGTCCTGTTGCAAATAGACGGCATTGAAACGCCCGATAAGGAGCCGCTCGGACCCGAGTCGTCCCAGGGCGGTAATCGGCAACGGGCCGGTAAACGATGCCGGAATATGCTTCACATTCAATTTCGACTTGAGCGAGACGCTTTCATCGCTTCCGATCGCCCCTTGTTCGATCCATTTTTGAATGGTCTCAATCTCTTTATCGGTGGGCTGAGGAGACTCCTCGGGCGGCATCTTGGGTTCTTTGCGCCCCAACATGACATTGAGCAATATCGATTGGGCGGGATCCTTCGCCATGACAATCGCACCTTTTGGACCACCCTGCATGATGTTGGCCATCGATTGCAGTTGGACTTCCGATTCGTTGTCTTTTTCGTTGTGACAACCGACGCAGTATTTCGTGAGAATCGGCTTTACGTCGCGACGATACTCCAAGTCGGACGCATCGCAACGCCATAGCGGGAAAAAGATGAGCGCCAACGTAGCTAATGGTGCAAACAAACCGAGCAGACAGGTCGAGGCGGAGGATGGTAGCATTGTGATTTCTTGTTGGCGCAGGGATAAATGCGAATCGCCATTTTGACCGCCAGCGGGCCTCAATGCAATCCGTCCCAAACGGTTGCGTTGGTTTTCGCCAATTACCACCCAACTGCCGGTGCGCGCGAGCATCCGGTTTTCGGAAATCAACCACCGTGTGCTTACGCACTACGGCTCCTAGATACATCGACGGCGGATCGAACTACCTGGGTTTTCGCCACTCGCGGTTGTACCCGATCTTCTCCAACGCCAAATACACTTCTTCCAGCGTCTTCTCTCCAAAATTTGCAATGCTCAATAGAGTATCCGGGGAGCTCTGCAACAGATCGCGGACCGTAAAGATGCCTTTCTCTTCCAGGCAGTTGGTCGTCCGAACTTGCAACCCGATCTCGGCGGTGCTCAGTTCCAAACGTTCCTTCATCCGACGTGCGTGTTCGTCAGCTTGGCTAATGGGAATACGAGTCATTCGATTTCACCTTTATGCAGCAATTCATTCGCTATGCGTCGCCTGAACGGGACTACCTTCCCATCCATACCCAGACACTCCTCAGCGTCATGACGACCATTTTCGGGAGTATAGCAAACTTCGCGAAATCCATAGCGCCTTGAACAAAAAATTCGAAAAATATTTAAATCATGCTAGCATTAAGGACATCCCTGCCGCCTCTCTTTGAACAAGTAGATGCACCGAAGTCATTTATCCGCATCGCGACGCCCACCGAACGACATCACGACGCCCGCCTTACGACGCCCGACGGTTGGCCGCTGGAATTCGGAACGCACCGATACTTTTTTCGAACAGGGCGATCTCGGTTTGTTTAGACTGGAAAAATGGCTAAAGGTGCATGGATCACCGCGCTCCTCAACTCGAACACTCGGAACCCGACTATGCCTACGTCCTACCCTTTCAACGTTTGTAGTATCACTCCGAGCTGGATCAATGCAGCTCGCAATGTCCCGGCTTGGCGGTTTTCCGTATGCGTTTTCGCTTTCGCTTTTTTTACATCGCAGTCCCTGCCGGCATCTGCCGCAGATGGCAATCTCCTTGCTGGTGCTTATGCCAAGAACATTAACCCCACGCAGTTGCCGGTCTGGGTCAACGGCGGCATCGCCGGCAGGCAGGTGGATCGCATCCAAGATCCCTTGCACGCGCGGTGCTTGGTTCTCAGCGATGGCAAAAACAAAATCGCCCTCTGCATTGTCGATAACTGCATCCTGCCGTTGGGCTTGATCGATCAAGCCAAGACGTTGACACAGGCGAAGACGGGAATCGCACCCGACCGCATTCTGATCGCGGCGACGCACACGCACTCTGCCGTCTCGGTCGATGGGGTGCACGGCACTCCTGTGCAACAAGACTACGCGGAACAACTCCCGGTCTGGATAGCGGAGGGCATCGCAGAAGCGCACCAGCGATTGGTTCCGGCGCAATGGGGAACCACCTCGGTCGTTTGCGATCAGTACCTTTACTGCCGCGACTGGATCATGAAGCCAGGCAAAGCCAACTCTTCTCCCTTCTCGGGCCGCGATGGCGACTCGGTCAGCATGAACCCGGGGCATGACAATCCCAACAAAGTTGCACCGATTGGCCCTGTCGACTCGGTCGTCCCTGTTCTTTCCATTGTTGACATGCAGGGCAAACCCATATCGGTCCTCGCGTCGTTCTGCACTCACTACGCAGGCGCACCCAACCTGTCGGCGGACTACTTCGGCGTGGTCTGCGAACGTCTCGCCAAAGCCCTGAGGCCCGATGCTCCAGACGCCTTTGTCGGCCTCATGGCCAATGCCACCAGTGGCAATGCGAATTGCATCGATTTTAGCAAGCCCGCAGCCCCGTTCACTTATGTCGACGTGGGCACCTATGTTTCCGACAAGATCTTAAGCTCTCTCCCGTCGATCGTTTATTCCTCGCAAGTCGCGTTGGATTCGGAGCTGCAATCGATCGAACTGGCGGTACGCATGCCGAGTGAGTCCGAGGTGGCGACCGCCAAACGTTACATCGATACGCATCTTCAAGAGAGATTGCCTAAGACCATGGATGAAAACTACGCCAGGGAAACCGTGCTTCTCAGCCAGATGCCGCCCACTCGCAAACTAAACCTGCAAGCGATCCGGCTCAACGATTTCTGCATTGTTGCAAATCCATGCGAATCCTATAACGAAACGGGCTTGAAATTGCGACAGGCCAGCCCGTTTCGTATGACAATGAACATCGGACTGGCCAACGGGCACGCGGGTTACATCCCTCCGCCAGAAATGTTTCAACTCGGTGGATACACGACTTGGCGTTGCCGCTCGAGCTGTCTCGAAGAACAAGCCGAACCGAAGATGGTCGATGGTCTGGTGCGCGTGATGCAAACCTTAAACGCGAGGCAGAAAGCGACCGCACCGTTGTCGTTGCAGTCCAAACCCAACTCGCCCGTCAGCCCCAAGGAAAGCCTGCGATGGCTGGTGACGGAGCCGGGCTATCGAGTCGAACTCGTGGCCTCGGAGCCCCAAATCGTCGACCCCGTTTCGATGCGAATCGATCGACTCGGACGCATGTGGGTGGTGGAGATGGGGGACTATCCCAATCCAGGAAACAAACCAACCAGTCGTATCTCGGTTCTGCAAGATAGTGACCACGACGGTTTCTTCGAATCAGCGACGGTCTTCGCAGACGGGCTCCTTTTTGCAACCGGCGTCCAACCCTGGCAAAACGGTGCGATTGTCACCGTGGAAGGG
>JANODW010000274.1:0-2090 GCA_031412875.1 Pirellula sp.
AGCAATTGCCATTGCGAACAGTGATCGATCCGCAGCTATCGCAACTAGGCGCATCGCTTTGGAATCCTGCGAATTGACCATCCCGCGTATCCGGCTTGGAAGCGACACGAGCGGGTGCTTGACCCTTCAAGTCGTCGAGGCCGATAAAACGGGCACTGGTGTAGGCATTGCTGGCCGTAGCGGTTTCTGCACCGTTCCCATTGACAGGTGTCTTGGTTAGGTTGCTGGGAGCTTTGGCCGGCGGGCTGGTATCCCCTTTGGAAGCGGCCACGATCTCCGCCTTGGACTTCTGTTCTTGACGATAGCTGTCCAAAAAGGTCAACCCAAGCCATCGGAAGATATAGTCGATCAGACTCTTGGCGATGCGGATGTCGGGATTGGTGGTGTGCCCCATCGGTTCGAAACGCGTGTTGCTGAATTTATTCACCAGCACTTCGAGAGGAACGCCGTACTGCAACGAAATGGAGGTTGCCGTGCCAAAGCTATCCATCAAGCCGCCGATGGTGCTACCCTCTTTGGCCATTGTGATAAACACTTCGCCGGGTCGTCCATCAGGATACAGTCCGACGTTGATGTAGCCTTCGTGCCCGCTGATACTGAATTTGTGCGTGACCGAATTGCGTGTATCGGGCAAACGTTCGCGGCGAGGCTTGTAGACAACTTTTTCCTCCGCTGCAGCGGCTGCATCTTCGGCTTTCTTGCCCTCGCTTTTGGTTGAGAGGGGTTGGCTCTGCTTGGATCCATCGCGGTAGATTGCGATCGCCTTGAGACCCAACTCCCAGCCCCAGAAATACGCTTCGGCAATGTCCGCCACCGTGCTATCGGTGGGCATGTTTACCGTCTTGCTGATTGCACCGGACAAGAACGGTTGGGCAGCGGCCATCATTTCGACGTGTGCTTGCCATCGGATACTGCGAGTACCGTTGGCGGGAGTGAACGCGCAATCGAACACGCACAAATGCTCATCTTTGATGTGAGGAGCACCTTCGATAGTGTCCTTCTCGCTGATGTATTTTTCGATTTGTACGATTTGTTCGGGCGAATACCCGAGCGTCTTGAGACCTAGAGAAACCGAACGGTTGAGGATCTTGAGCATTCCCCCGCCGGCCAATTGCTTGTACTTGACCAATGCGATGTCGGGCTCGATGCCTGTCGTATCGCAGTCCATCATGAAGCTGATCGTTCCGGTTGGGGCCAACACGGTCGCTTGGGCATTTCGGAATCCGTTGCGAGCCCCCAGTTCCAGGACACGTTCCCAAATGTTTCTCGCCGCATTTTTCAAATAGGCAGGTCCGCTTGGATCGATTTGTTCGACCGCATTGCGATGCATTTGCATGACTCGCATCATCGGTTCCGCATTGTCGGGGTACTCGGCAAAAGTCCCAACCACTCCGGCGATTTCCGCGCTGGCAAGGTTGGCTGCTCCGTGCAGCAACGCTGTGATCGCGCCGCACATGCTGTGGCCCGCTGCGGAATCGTACGCTGCTCCGCTGGTCATGATGAGCGAACCAATGTTGGCATACCCCAATCCCAATGGCCGGAACAAGTGGCTATTGTGAGCGATGCGATCGGTTGGATAGCTCGCGTGATCCACCAGGATTTCCTGGGCGATCAAGAACAAACGGCACGTCGCGACGAATCCATCCGCATCGAACACTCCGTCTGGCCCTCGGTACTTCATCAAATTGATCGAAGACAAATTGCAGGCGGTATTGTCCAAGAACATGTACTCCGAGCATGGGTTGCTGGCGTTGATGCGACCGCTATTGGGGCAAGTATGCCACTTGTTGATAGTGGTGTCGTACTGAACTCCGGGATCGCCGCAATTCCAAGCGCATTCAGCCATTCGGTTGAGAATGTCTTTGGCTTGGTACGATGGCGGGTCAATATCGCACTTGTCGCTGACCCAACGCGTCTTCCAAATTTTGTTCTCTGAAACGGCGTTCATAAACTCGTCCGTCAATCGGACCGACAAGTTTGCATTTTGGAACATCACCGACGAGTAGGCTTCTCCGTTGAAGTTCGATTCGTAGCCTTCTCGAATCAACGCATGGGCCTTTTGCTCCTCCTTCCATTTGCACTCAATGAAT
>JANODW010000275.1:0-4153 GCA_031412875.1 Pirellula sp.
CGACGCAACCGGATCGATCACCCACAAATTCATCTGGTAGACGACAAAAAGCGTCAGCAGAATAGGGGCCGCGAAAAGGATGCCAAAAATAATTCGCCGGAGAAACCACTGCAGCCCAGAGACGCGAGGTTGGTTCGGCCCTGGCGATGGAAAACCGGGTACCGAATCAGCGAAGTTGTTCATGGATGAAAGTTCTTATCGCGGTGCAATATCTTGACGGCATGTTGGACCGATTCCACCAATCGGTCCACTTCATTCGGAGTATTGTACAGATAAAAACTCGCGCGACACGTGACCGGCACGCCTAACCGGCTATGCAATGGCATCGCGCAGTGATGACCCACACGGATGGCGATTCCTCGCCCATCGAGAACCCGAGCGATCTCTTCGCCGTGAATCCCGTCCACCGCAAACGAAACGATGCCGCTTTTGTGCTCTAACTCCGGCCCGAAAATGCGAAGCCCCTCGATCGCGCCGAGACCGTCCATCGCTTGTCCAGCCAGCAACCGCTCATGCTCCATCAACCGTTCGTGCCCAATTGCCTCCAAGTACTCGATCGCGGGCTTGAGCGAAATTATCTCCGAAATTGCGGGTGTCCCAGCTTCAAATTTATGCGGCAAGTCGGCAAGCGAGTAGCCCTCAAAGGTCACGGACTTGATCATGCTGCCGCCACCCTGCCATTCGGCCATCCTCTCAAGCACCGATCGCTTTCCGTAGCATACACCCACCCCGCTCGAGGCCAGCATTTTATGCCCGCTGAACACCACAAAGTCCGCATCCCAATCTTGTACGTCGATGGCACCATGTGGGGTTGCCTGGGCGGCATCGACCACCACGGTAGAACCCGCTTGGTGGGCCAAGCGAACCACTTGCTTTACGGGATTGATGGTGCCCAAAACATTTGAAACCGCAGTGAACGACACCAACTTGGCTCGCGGGGAGAGCATCCTCTCGAATTGCTCGAGATCCAATGTGTAGTCCGGACGGAGAGGAACCCAACGGATCGCACATCCTTTGCGTTGGCAGAGCTGTTGCCAAGGAACAATGTTGGAATGATGCTCCATCTCGGTCAAAAGGATTTCATCTCCCGGCCCCAGATTGGCATTGCCCCACGCATGTGAAATCAGATTTACCGACGCCGTCGTTCCGGCCGTGAAAATAACTTCTTCCGCTTTGGAAGCGTTGATATATCGGCGCACCGCATCGCGACTGGCCTCGATCCCTTCGGTGGTGCGCACCGCCCACTCGTGCCCGGAACGATGGACATTGGCATAATGATGCGTGTAAACGTGAGTGAGCGAATCGATGACCGAGAGAGGGCGCTGGGAGGAAGCTGCATTGTCCAAATACGCGACGGCAAGTCCCTCGGAATGGAGTTGCTTTAAAATGGGGAAGTCATCTCGAACTTGATCGATTCGCGTCAACAACGGCCCGAGATCGCGACGCTTGGGTGGAGCCATTCCGCCGCCGCGAACATGTGCGCCTTGGTCTGCCGTTGAGTTGCTTGGCGAAGTTGTCATTTGCGACTCCGCGTAAGCCCGGACCCGCTTGATCATCGAATACAGACCATTGCTTCGCAGCGGCGACAGGAACGTCTTTAGGTGCATTCCATCGAGCACCTTCTCAATCGGAAACGCAACGATTTCGTCAGGTGTTTTCCCCGAGTAAGCCGACATCAACACGGCGACGAGCCCTCGCACCATGGGCGCATCGCTCGATGCCAAAAAGTGATAGGTCCTGCCGTCCCAGTTTGGGACGATCCAGACCATGCTTTGACAGCCCACGACCCTATGCTCTTCGGTGCAGAACTCTTCCGGGAACGGGGGAAGAGACTGTCCCAGCTCGATCAAGAATTGGATGCGATCTTCGGAGGTTTCGAGATCGTCTAACTCTTCTTGGAGTTCGGAAAGATCAGGGTAAGTGATTTGCGTGTCCATGCTTTAGAATATGCCGAGTTGGTCTCGAGCGTCTTCGGTCATTCGGTCTTGAGTCCAAGGGGGATCCATGACGACTTTGATGTCGACCTCGCCTACCCCTTCGATCGCCTCGATCACCTGCCGGCTGTTAGCGACGAGCTGTGGACCCGCAGGGCACATCGGGCTGGTCAATGTCATCTCGACATTGACGTTTTCCTTTTCCTCTGCGCCGGGTTGGATATCGACCACGTAGATCAACCCAAGGTCGACAATGTTGACGAACAGTTCCGGGTCGATGACAAGTTTGAGTTGTTCGCGAACGTGGTCTTCTGTGATTGGCATAGTCTGAAATGATTAAAAAAAGGTTGTGGATTCCAAGGCTTTGCGGCATTCGGGGCGGTGCGGTGGGCTCTTTCACGAGTGCCGATCCAACCTGGTTTTTGTGGATGCTTGTGGAAACTAGTAGATGCTAGTTGTCTTTGAGTTGGACAAACACATCGTCGCCGCGCACTTCTACTTCGTGCGCCAGGGTTCCTTCGGTAGCTGGCATGCAGATAGCATCTCCGGTCCGCACATCGAACTTGGCACCATGGCGTGGGCAGACCAAGCAGTTGCCGTCTAACTCACCGTCGCCGAGGGTTCCGCCGTCATGCGTGCAGATGTCTTCGATGCAGTACACTTGGCCATCTAGCAAGGTTAAAACAACAAAGCGATCATTGACCTCGCGGGCCACTGGAATGTTCGGCTTGAGCTCGCTCAGTTTGCAAGCGAACACAAAACTTGTACTTGTCTTGGAGGTCATTTCGAACGGATAACTTTCTAATCGTATTGGCGGACTTGACGTGCGATCGCTGCACCGAGCGCTTCGCGAACACTCTCGATCGAAATACGATCAAATATTTGCTGAAAGAAACCGGTAACAATCATACGGATGGCTTCCTGTCGAGTAAATCCTCGCGACCGAGCGTAGAAGATCAGCTCTTCGTCCACTCGCCCGCTGGTGCTCCCGTGGGTGCATCGGACGTCATCGGCTTTGATTTCCAGACCGGGGATGGAATCCGCTCGGGCATTGTCGCTCAACAGCAAGTTATCGTTTCGCTGATAGCCGTCTGTTTTGTCTGCCCCTTCGTCGACTTTGATCATCCCGCGCCAGACCGTTCGCGAACGATCTTGGAGCACCGCCTTGTACAGGAAATCGCTGGTGCAATGCGTGGCCGAATGGCGCTGGATCGTATTGTAGGTCAAGTGCTGACGATCCCGAGTGAACAGAACTCCGTTAACATGGCTATTGGCCCCCTTGCCAATCAGCGCCACTTGTTGATCCACCTGTGCGAACTTTGAGCCCACGGCCGCGATCGTCCACTGGAGATTTGCATCTTGACCGATGCTAGCGCGTTTGTGTGCGAAGTGCCACGCATCGTTGCCCCAATCCTGAAGGCCGACAAAGCGCAAATTCGATCGTGCCCCGACGACGAGTTCCAATCCACCGCAATGGAAGCCACCCGCATCTTGGGTTGCGCTGCTGGACTCGTATAGGACCGTCGCCTCAGCTCCTTCATCCAGCACCACCAACGCGTGGGAAATGTCGACACTCCCGTCCCCCATGCCAGCGTGGATATGCAGCGGTTTGTCGATCACCACGTTTTTTGGAACATACAGGAAATAGCCATCGGTCCACATGGCGGCTTGCAATGCCGCAAACCGATCGGACTGAATGTTGATTTGAGCGTGCAAGTGCTTTTTCACCAACTCGCCATGGTCCCGTGCACACCGGCTGAGCGAGCCGAACACGACCCCTTTAGCGGCGTACTTGGGATCCAACGCTTCGTGCGTGACGACGCCGTTTTCCGAACGGATCGAGCCGGCAACTTCTACACCTTCGAGCAAGCGCACTGGGGCTTCGCCAACCGACTGCGGTTCGGTCTCGTCGGTCGGATTGTATTTCGACAGTTTGAAACCTCGCAGGTCGGACCGGAGCCAATTTTCATCGCGGGGGTTGGGCCATCCCATGGTCTCAAAGGCTGCCCAGGCATCCTTCCTCGACTGGGTAATCCAAATCGGATCGATCCGACGATCTATGAACTGGTCAAAGCCAGCTCGATCAAAGCCGACTGTTTCTTTTTCTTTGCGAACTACGGCAGTTGTCATTTAGCCCACCGACCCTTCCATTTGAAGCTGAATCAGTCTGTTCATTTCAACAGCGTATTCCATTGGCAACTCTTTGACGAGCGGCTCGA
>JANODW010000276.1:0-7471 GCA_031412875.1 Pirellula sp.
CGAATCGGGTCGAGCCGGCGGAGCAGGTTTTGGATACTGGGTAAGCTTTTGGTTAACCGTTAGCGATGCTTTCACGAAACAACACCAACCAAGCCCCTTAGTGTACTACCCAACCTGTCAATGTGTCAACAATTGCCCTGCGGGCTCGACGGGTTCCATTGGGGCTAACGGTTCGATTGGATGCATCGAATCCGTGGTGAAAAGCAATTTGCAGGCGTCCGCCCTGGGCCAATCCCAGGCTCGCTGCAGTAGTCTGCGTGGTTCCAATTTTTCGAATCAAACGATCGATTCGCCTCTAATTGATAGCTGGGATGGCGGCCACCTGCGTCGGGGTCCCCATTTGGAAGAGATCATCCACTTGCAAGATCTCTCCGAGGTCGACGGTGCTCTGCCATTGGGCTTGAAGGATGTCGATGTATTGATTCAAAACCGATGCGACGGTTTGTTGGCCAACAATCACATCGTTGAAACTCACTCCGTTTGGGTCAGTCAAATACCGTTGATAGATTCCACGATACGCTCGCACTTGATCTGCAAGGGCTTCGGTTTGAAAGGACTGCGACAATTGCCTGTTTGCCTGATAGGAACCGAATAGGGGTGCAAGTTTTACGATCAACTGATTGCGTGTATCGGAGACGGTTTGAACGGATCGGATAAGTTCGGCTCGTGCAGCTATGCGATTGCCTTGATTTTTGTTCCACACTGGAAGAGCACCACCGACTGTCAAGTTGTATGTATTGGTTCCTGGTGTAAAGGTGTAGTCGCGTTGCAGGACCAATCCGACATTGATATCCGGTACCGGCACGCGATCTGCAAGAGTGACCAAGGTCCGATTTTTGCTGATTAGGTTTTCCGCAATTTGAAGGTCCGTGTGCACTTCAACCATTTGGGCCAGGGCACGGTCATAGTCGATTTCTGGGACTGCACTATCGATTTTTCCTTCTAAGGCTGTCGGCTGGAGAGACGGTACCGCGACTGCGGCGGCCAACGTTCTCCAACCGGCGATCGAATCTTGTTGGGCCCGGGTGAGGGTCTGCATTGCTTGGATGGTCAGTACCCGTAATTGGAGCGGTTCGTACGGGGCCGCTTCGCCTGCTACTACGAGTTTGATTTGCGATTGGTAAGCGTTCTTGGAGAGTTCTGTGATCGCTTTGGCTAAGACGACGCGTTTGCGGGCGGCAAGCACTTGGAAGTACGAGCGTCGCACCGCGGATTGAACCGTGACATACGTCTTTCGCTGCGTGACGATTGCATTGGCATAGTCGACGGCTGCCGCTTGAGCGGCCAATCCCAATTTGTGAGCGAGGATAAACGTCTGCTGGATATAGACCCCGTGATAGCCTGGGGTATCAAGTGTCCGCACCGTATCGGCTTGGTAGCCCACGTTGGGATTGGGAGGCAAGCCGGCTTGGATCATCGTTCCTCGAGCGGCCTCCACGCTCGCGGCTGCAGCCAGTAGGCCTGGATGGTTTTCTCGAGCCATTTTCTGCAATTCTTCCAAGCTCAAGCGACCCAACGACTCGTCTGGCAACGCGTCGGGAAAGAAAGGCAAATCCGGCAGTTCAGCATACAGTTTTAAAATGTTTTCTTTCAACTTGGCCGGATCTAGCTGTTTGCCGTCCGCGTCGCGTCTTGACAAGCTGATCGGTGGGGTCTCGGCGCCTGGCAAATCGCGTGGCAGCTTCAACGGACCGGTTGACTGTTTATCCAGGGAGTCCTTGGTGTCGCTGTCCGATTCGTCCGATTTGCGGGGCGGTTCCTGGGAGCTTTTTTGAGACAGCTTTAGCATCGATGCTGCTTTGATCGACGCTCCCGCGTGGGGCTCCGTTTGGTCCTCCACCGATGCTTTCCGAGTTCCCTCGGGAGCATCCGTATTCGCATTTGCCTCAAAATAAGCACGGCTCGATGTGTCAGAAAAAGAGGTTAAGCAGGCTATCGAGCGATAAGCGTTCCAATGGGGTGTGCGGCAGCCAACGAGTCCGCTAAACAAAAATAACGGCACGCAAATGCTAGCAAAGTACCGTTGTTGCATTTTCGATCATCCCTTATCGAACCCATCGTTTACGTCGATTCGCCATCCATGGCTGACGTCATTGGAAAGATCGACCGAGTGCATTATGAAGCGACAGAGAATTCGCTAGAGGTGTCCCGACCGTCACAGCCGGATAAATCGGACCCCGTAGGATGGGACCATTGTCCCGCCCTCGCAGATGCTGGTAGTTCGTTCTGGTAGTTCGTTCTGGTAGTTCGTATACGGGGAGAGCTCGGGACGATGGTCCAAAGCTTCTTTTTGTTGTGTATTCGCTCGCCACACAAAGTCGAACGTTTGCGATTAGGCTAGCGAGACGCTCCTCGCATGCGCTTGGCAGTGCAAGGCCCCAGCGGGAGGGTATACTATCGCATGAAAGTTTGATGGCGATGAGGACGAAACGGGCAATGAGAGATAGGAACCAAGGGTTGGGCCGGTTGATTGTGTTCAGCATTCTTTGCTTGTGTGGCTTAGGAGAGGTCGAGGCTCAAAGCCCGCTCCGATGGGTGGATCGTGCGAAGATCGCGGGTTTGACGGCGATTCACTCTGACGGTGGGCATGCCAAGCAGTACTTGCCGCAGTTGATGATGACGGGAATCGCTTTATTCGATTTTGATGGGGATGGTTGGACAGACATCTATCTCCTCAATGGCTTCACGTTATCCCCGCATGGTGCGGTATCCCCGCATGGTGCGGTATCCCCGAATTATGCGTTATCCCCGAATAGTGCGGTGTTGGTTGGCGAAGCAACCGGTCAGAAGCGTCCAGGCAACACGCTTTATCGCAACAACCGAGACGGCACGTATTGCGATGTGACCGAGTCTGCGGGCGTAGCAAGTGGTCGCTTCGGCATGGGTGTTGTTGCCGGCGATTATGACAACGATGGGGATTCTGATTTTGCGATCAGCAATTACGGTGAGATCGACTTTTATCGAAACAATGGAGACGGGACTTTTTCGTTGGTGACAAGCGCTTTAGGGATCGTTAACGATGCGATTCGATTTGGAGCTGGGATTGCTTTTTTGGATGTAGACAACGATGGCCTGTTGGATTTGTTCGCAAGTAACTACGTGGAATTTTCGTTCGACCAGTATGGGGATGCGCCCCGATCGTCACCTTATCCGCCTGGGCCGAAAGACTTTCCGCCTGCAGCGGATGCTTTGTATCGGAACAATGGCGATGGGACGTTTGCAGACGTTAGCATCGCCGCCGGTATCGCGGCAGCGGTGGGACCGAGCATGGGGGTGGTGTGCGGG
Organism: Pirellula sp.; assembly: GCA_031412875.1. GTDB lineage: Bacteria > Planctomycetota > Planctomycetia > Pirellulales > Pirellulaceae > JBKCUI01. The sequence continues at coordinate 3,286 of JANODW010000276.1, forward strand.
GATTTTGATGGGGACAACGACGCCGACATATTTGTCTGCAGCGATGCTGCACCGAATCAATATTTCGTGAACGATGGTTCCGGTCGTTTTACCGATCAAGCACTTGTGGCGGGCGTTGCCTTTGATCTTAGTGGAAACGCAAACGGCAGCATGGGAGTCGATGCGGGCGACTACGACAACGATGGTCGAATCGATTTGCTTATAACCAATTATACGGGTCAGACGCCTGTATTGTATCGCAACTTGGGCAACGGCCTTTTTGACGATGTGAGCCGAGTTAGCCGAGTTGGTCGCACGGTTCTTGCACAAACGAACTGGGGGGTTGGTTTGGTGGATTTCGACAACGATCGTGACCTGGATGTCTTCTTCGCCAATGGGCATTTCTTAAAAAACATCGCGAGCATTGACGATCGCGCGACGTACCTTGCGGCGAATACCATCATGCTCAACGATGGTCGCGGGGTGTTTAGCGATGTTACCAAATCTTGTGGAAAGGGACTGGAGATTTTGGAAAGCAGTCGAGGCGCTGGGTTCGAGGACATGGATCGGGATGGCGATATCGATTGCGTTATCCTCAACGCGAACTCCACACCCAGCTTTCTAGAAAATCAAACCGTCACGTCCAACCATTGGCTGGGGGTGCGACTGGTGGGTGTTTCCTCCAACCGGGATGCGGTGGGGGCGACGGTGGAGATACAAGCCGACGGGCGCAAACAGGTTGCGATGGTCCATGCGGGGCGCGGATACCAAAGTCACTTCGGTACCAAACTCCATTTTGGGATCGGCGAAGCGTCTCAGGTCGAGCAAGTACGCGTCACATGGCCAGGGGGAAACCAGGAGCTGTTTTCTTGTTCCGATATCGGAGCTCAATTAACATTTCTCGAGGGCACCGGCAGAAAAGCAGCACGCTAGCGCACGCGGATTGCCATCGGGTACTTCGGTAGGTCGCTTTTGCCGAAAGCGACTCTGCGACTCTGAAACTGGTTAGCGAGAAGCCTAAAGATCCATCGGGCGAGCCGATGGGATTTTAGTGGTTGCTCTAACCCACGTCGCCGAGTGCTACGACCGCTCCGTGCCGCTGGCTGACTTGCCGTTTTAACTTGGAATGGTCTGGCGAGTCCAAATTGGGGTCTTGTTCGACGATCCTTTGTGCTATCTCTCTGGCTCGCGTGAGAATTTCGGCATCTCGAACGAGATCCGCAATGCGTAGCGGAGGCAATCCGATTTGCTTGGTACCTAACAAGTCCCCTGGTCCACGCATTTGCAAGTCCTGTTCGGCCAACCGAAAACCGTCGTCCGTCGACGCGAGAACGCTCAAACGCGCATTCTCCTCCGGTGCAACACCTGGTTTTGCAAAGACACAAACATAGCCGGGGAAACTGCCTCGCGATATGCGGCCTCGCAACTGATGTAGCTGAGCCAAACCCATGCGGTCTGCATCGAGAATCGTCATCACGGTTGCATTGGGAACGTCGATTCCGACTTCGACTACCGTCGTTGCAACCAACACTTGTGTTCGACCTGTAGTGAATGCATCGAGTTTGGCCTGCTTCTCGCTCCCATCCATTCTGCCATGAAGCAAATCCATTCGAACGCCCGCCAACGGGCCGGCTCGCAATTGCTCGAACACTTGTTCTGCCCCGACAATTTCCTCTTCAATACTGGATTCCACCCTTGGCGTTACCACGTACGCTTGCCTGCCGCTTTGAATTTGTTTGACGACGAAGTCCCACCATTTTGATTGCTGTGCCGTGCTGCCCAGATAAGTGTGAACGGTGGCGCGACCGGGAGGTTTGTCTCGCAATACCGACACGTCGAGGTCTCCGAAAATCGTCATGGCAATCGTTCGTGGAATGGGGGTAGCCGAGAGAACCAGGTAGTGAGGCACCAGTCTGGACTCTCGAAGATTCGCTCGCTGTTGCACACCAAATTTGTGCTGCTCGTCAATCACAACAAGCCCCAGAGATTCGAATTCCACGCGTTCGCTGAGCAACGCTTGCGTGCCAACCACCAAATCGACCGTTCCGATCGCGATCCGTTGCAGAAGTTCCGTTCGCTCTCTCTGGGTGATCGAGCCCACTAGCAACTCCACCATGACCTGGCTCCCACTGAGTTGTTTGCGCAGACGCGAAAAGTGTTGCCTTGCCAATAGCTCCGTGGGGGCCATCAATGCCGCTTGCTGCTTGCTGGCCACCGCATTGAGCATGGCGTACTGAGCGATCACTGTTTTGCCACTGCCGACATCTCCTTGAATGAGTCTGTTCATGGGGACATCTTGAGCCATGTCGTTTCGAACGTCTTCGATCGCTCGCAGTTGATCGCGAGTGAGGTCAAAACCGAATCGTTTCAAGATACGAGCGTGGATCATGGGATTGGCGGTTATTCTCGGCGCCGGCTTGTCGTGTTGCAGTCGATGTCGGCGCATAGCCAAAGCGAGCTGGTAAACGAACAGTTCTTGAAAGATGAACCGATGCCTCGCTTCGTTGGCTTCCTGCATCGTGCTGGGCTGATGAATCCATTTGAGGGCTTGCGCGATCCCAGGTAGGGGAACGGTGGAGTCGTTCGTCAAATCGGATTCGTTGGCTGAAACGGGAGGGGCTGCCAAGGGCGATTCCAGGCCCGCTGTGTTTTTAACGTTGGCGACGGGGACCGGTGCGCGGGCAGAAGTGGCTTGGTTTGCCGCCAAGCGGATCTTTTCCGGAAGGGCTTCGTCCATGCTGTCGGCCAGGTTTTCTAGAACCGCGGCGACGGCCATGGAAACGTGCCGTTGCTGCAGTCCCTCGGTCAGCGGGTAGACCGGAATGGGTTTGGCTTGAGGCAACGGCTGATCCGGGGCCAGGATGGTCGTTTCGGGATGACGCATTTCGAAGGCGATCCCCGTTGATTTTGCAATTCCGGTCGCAATGACCCGCATCCCGTGCGAGAACTGCTGCCTTCGAAAAGGCTGATTGTACCAGACGCATCGGACGAATCCGCCTCCCTCGATCGACAAAAGGATGCCTACGCTGCTCCGCCCCTCGAAACTCACCCGCTGGTCCATATCCACAATTTGGCCGATGACGCTGGCCCGAATGCCCGGTTCCAACTCGGTTATGGATTGATAAGGGGCAATATCCTGATAACTTCGTGGGAAAAGGAACAGCAAATCCGTCGCTTTTCGCACGCCGATTTTGTGAAACAGCTCGACGCGCTGAGGCCCAATCCCCGGAATAAACTGCAAAGGTGTGCCGGCGTTCATCTGTGGTTCCGCTTTGCTCGAGCTCGCTTCAAGCCCCGACGGAATCTTGGTTTGCGAACTTAAACGACTCAATGCGGACTGGATCGGATCAATTGAAGACATGTTTTGAAAGCGAGGTTGTCATGTTGCCCATCCTGCGGATAATGGGGGCTCAAAGTTGACTATTCCAAAAGTTAACTAATCCAAAGGAGTGTTAAACGTCGTGTTTGTTGCAGCATCAACTGGTTGTTTCCCCAATCTCCCGTTCCTTGATGTGATCGAGGTTCTCAGCGACCTGGAGTTCACCTGCGTCGAAATCGTTTTTGACGATAATGGGACGCAAATGCCACCGGCTAGAATCATGGAGGAATACGAGGAGTGCTTGCGATTGGTCCGCGATACGCATCGTCTCGATATCTGCAGTTATAACGTCAAGATCGAGGCGGAGGGGGAGGTCTACTACGATCGATTCGCCAAAATTTGCGACTTGGCGAAAGCGACCAAGGTTGTTTCGCTAACAATTCCCAGTGGCGAACATGGAACGCCGTTCAACCAGGAGGTCGAACACTTGCAAAAACTGGTTGGAATTGCCGGCGATCGAGGTGTTCGCATCGGTCTCAAAAGCCAAATCGGCCGACTGAGCGAAGATCCCGACACCGTCAAAAATCTCTGCGACTACGTGCCTGGAATCGGGCTAACTCTCGACCCGAGCCACTACCTATGCAGCAACAATCGAAACAAAAACTACGAGAAATTGCTCAAGTATGTGTACCACTTGCAACTGCGAGATTCGAAAAAGGATCAGTTGCAAGTGCGTGTGGGACAAGGCGAGATTGAATATGGCCGGATAATCACGCTCTTGCAAGGCGTCGGCTACGATCAAGCGCTCAGCGTCGACATGACCCCGATGGAAGGCATGGACATGCGTCAAGAACTTCGCAAGCTGCGACTTTTACTGGATAGTTTGCT